>CALBDR010000441.1 GCA_937927525.1 uncultured Candidatus Melainabacteria bacterium | reverse complement strand
CTATCAGACCACTCCGCAACTATGTTATCAAGGTCTTTTTGGTTATCAATTAATGAAAGCCTCTTATACTCATTCATCCTCTGATGCTCATCTGGGATCCAGGTTTCAGGGAAGAAAGCGCTTACTTTGATATCAATCACACAAGAATTTTCAAATTCTTCAAGATTAGATTTTTCACCTTTAACTTCAGAGATAGCGTCTCCCAGCATTTTAAAGTAAAGGCTAGCACCTACAGCAACCATATGTCCATGCTGCTCAGCACCAAAGACATTACCAACTCCACGTATTTCCATATCACGCAAAGCTACTTGGTAACCTGCACCTAAGTTCGTTAATTCTTTAATAGCTTTAAGTCTCTGCCTTGCTGTCTCAGAAAGATCTGCAGCAGAGGAATAAAGTAAATAAGCATAAGCTTGAACATCAGAACGACCAACACGACCACGAAGCTGATAAAGCTGAGAAAGACCAAAGGTATTTGCTCTATTGATAATAATAGTATTTGCATCACTAATATCTAAACCTGTTTCAATAATAGTCGTACAAACAAGAACATTAAATTCATTATTCACAAATGAAAACATAGTATCCTCAAGTTCTTGTGGCTTCATCTGTCCATGAGCAACACGGACATTAGCCTCGGGTACTAGATCGGCTATCTCATAAGCAATTTCTTGAATAGACTCAACACGGTTATGTAAAAAGAAAACCTTGCCACCACGTTCAATTTCATGAAGAATAGCATTTCTTACAACAGATGATTTATAATCACCAACAAAAGTTTTAACTGGCAAACGATTAGTAGGAGCAGTAGAAATTAAACTAATATCTTTTATTCCAGAAAGGGACATATGAAGAGTCCTCGGGATAGGTGTTGCAGACATTGATATAACATCTAAGTCTTTCCTGATTTCTTTAAGCTTCTCTTTGTGACTAACGCCAAAACGTTGCTCCTCATCTATTACAAGAAGTCCAAGCTCTTTGAATTGAATGTCTTTTTGTAATAGACGATGAGTACCGATAACTAAATCACACTCACCTGTACGCAAAGCTTTAATAGTCTCTTTCTGCTCTTTGGCTGACTTAAAACGAGAAAGTAATCCCATTTTAATAGGATATGGAGCATAGCGATCACGCATCACATTAAAATGTTGCTGAGCTAAAACAGTGGTAGGAACAAGAACAGCAACCTGTTTACCTTCCATCATTACTTTAAAGATCGCTCTAATAATAACTTCTGTTTTACCAAAACCGGCATCTCCACAGATAAGCCTATCCATAAGCTTCTCTGATTCCATATCAGCTTTTACATTCACAATAGCCTTTAACTGATCTTCTGTTTCATCATAAGGGAACGCATCCTCCATCTCAAGCTGCCACGGGGTATCGTGCTGGTAGATATGTCCTCTTTGCTTCTCACGGCGAGCATATAAAGCTACCAGATCCTGAGCAATCTTCTTAACTGACTTTCTGACACGAGTTTTAGTTCTAGTCCATTCATTACCACCAAGCTTAGATAGTTTAGGTTTAGCATCACCAGCCATATCAAAGCGCGAAAGTAAGTTAACCTGATCAACAGGAATCAAAACTCTAGCTTCACCAGCATACTCAAGAATCAAATACTCTTGCTTACCAATTCCAGTAAGCTCTACCATTTCAGTACCTTTATAGATACCTAAACCATGTTTATAATGAATGACATAGTCATCAACATTTAGATCAGCGATATCTGTATAGGCATTTTTCCTTCTATGTTTTTCTAATTCTTTTTCTTTATCTTTCTTTTTATTCTTCTGTCTAGCAACAGCTTGCCTGCTTCTACCAAATAATTCTCTATCAGTAAGAATTAATAGATTAAGCTCAGGGATTCTAGTTCCCTCTTCTAAACCATCACGCTGAATTATTACATGGTCTTGAGGAATAGCTTCGTAATCTTCATTAATAGTGAAATATAGACACTGAATATCCCACTCTTTCAAAATCCCCATCGCTCTCTGTGGCTGTTCACTAAAAATGATGACTCGTTCACCTTCACGAATATTTTTCTTTATATAAGCAACAAAATCTTCAACTTTACTCGCAAATCTCTCAGTAGGTAGAGTTCTAATCTCTACACTTAAATCATCAGCACTAGAATCTAATTCTTCTACATTTTGAAGATATAAGCGTTTTTTGAAAGACTTCATCTGTTCAGTAATCTTTGCAGCATCTAAATATAAACTAGATTCTATCGGTAATAACTTACCAATATTAATACCATCTTCATATTGAGCTTGAATTTTATCCTGCCAAGATCTGTTATATAAAAGTAGGTCTTCCCATTCATCAAAAATAAACTGCAGGTTAGACTCAGTGGGCAAGTAATCAAAAAGAGAACTAAAGCCCTGTCCCAGAATAGATCTATAGTATTCAACTCCTTCCCAGTAAAGCAACTTATTCTCAGCACTTATATTATGAGATAAAGAAAGTTCTAAACCTTCACGGGTCTCTTCATCAAGCTTTGAGCTGTAATCTTTAAAAAGAGATATTAACTTTTCTTCAAGTCCATCATTCTCAGAACGAATTATAGAATAACGTGGGTGAACTGAAAACTTCTCTAATTTATTAATAGACCTCTGAGAACTAATAGAAAAATTTCTAATACTTTCTATACTGTCACCGAAAAATTCAATTCTAGTAGGTTCTCCATTTAAAGGATAAACATCTAAAATATCTCCCCTGTGACTGAATTGTCCACGGTTCTCGACCATGAATTGTTTTGAATAACCTAATTCAACTAGTTTACGAGATAAATCTAAAGGTTCTATAGTTTCATCACACTTAATCTCAAGACTAGACTTCTCTAAAAGTTCTTTTTGAATATAAATTTGTGAGAAAGCTTTAAAAGTAATGATAGTAATAGATGGATTATCTTCTGACCAAGCTGAAAATATTTCATACTGACTAGATGTCACTTGAACATCAGAATTAATTTGATCATAAGGCGAGATTTCCTGGCACAGAAAGTTAAGAACCGGAAAGTTTTCTCCTAGCAAGTTTTTTATCTCTCGGTAATATGTTTGAGCTTCATGGTGATTATTAACCACAAATAAAGTATGTTTCCTTAATTGCTTAAAGAGATTTGCGATAACAAAACTTTTTGCTGAATTAGTTAAGCCATGAACTATTAATTCATTCTTCGCTGTCAGGCGATGGAAAATAGTATTAAAGTTATTTTCTTTTTCAATTAAATCTAAAAGCAAATTCTCACCTATACTTGACTTGCATGAACTATAAGTTCAGGTCTCTTTCCTATTTGTTGTTTGATTACTTTTTGCATATGATTTTTCACAATCTCCTCACACTCTTGAATCGTAGCTTCTGGCTTACCTGAATAAAGAGCGTCAACAGCTTCGACAATAGGTTGAGTGTTAAACATACAAAAAGCTTTCCATTCTTTATTTTTAGAAAAAGTACATGCTTTCGCTGAAAACAAAGGTCCAGCAACAATCTTCTTATTCTTACGATTTAATGAAAAACTAACGATAACAACACCTTCACGCGACATCACATCTCTAGCCTTAACTAAATGCTCCTCTAGTACATAATGATCCATCATACTGTAAAGAATCTCTTCATATGGAACTTGCTCGATAACACGAACAACATTGTTCTCAGCAAACTCAATCACATCACCGTTATCTAAGATAAGTATAGAACCAGGATCAAAACCAGTTTCTACGGCAAGTTTTGCATGCTTAACCAACTGACGAGTTTCACCTAGCGCTGGTAAAAAATACTTAGGGCGAGTAACATTGAACATAAATTTCAGCTCTTCAGTTAGAGCGTTAGATTCTACATTCACATTTGCATTTCTGCCACCAATCATTTTCACAGACCTTAAAAAACATTGATCCGAAATTTGAGCCATTTTACGAACAGTTCCTGGAGGGAGATCTGCACTATTAACAATGACATCACCTTCTTTAATATTAAGTTCTAGACTCTTATTATAAGTAATCATTTCCAAACTATCTAAAGCAAGATCTTCTGGAGAACCTGTTAATAAAAGTAATTCCGAATCTTTATGATCTTTTGCTTCCTGAATACTAATAATCATCTCATCGTTAATATCATATGTGTAAAGTCTTTCCACAGCAGCTACAACTTTTCTCATATTTCTATGAACAAGTACAACTTTTCTATTAAACTCTTGCGCTAAAGCAAAAAGGTTTACAATCCTCACTACATTTGAATCATAAGTATTAACGATAATTCTAGACTCTTTGTTCTCAGCAAAGATTTTTTTAAAAGTGGGGATTATATCTTTTTCAGACTTAGAATAACCTGAAATTTCAACATTAGTAGAATCACCTATGTATAAATCAGCGACTTTTGCAAATTCTGCTTTAGCTGAAAGATGAGAAAGCATTCCTGCAACATCAGTCTTACGACCATCTGTAGGAGTCTGATCAATCTTAAAACTGCCGGAATAAAATATCTTCTTACCTAAAGCCTCTATTAATAAAGCATAGTTTTCACCAGTATGGCTAGTAATATAGTAAGAAGTTACAATAAACGGATCTAAATCAATCTCTAATCTAGAATCTAATAAAGTCCAATTAATTTTTTTTACAGTCTCAGGGTTTAGCTCTGCTTTAGTAAGCTCTAAAGCAAGTCCAGGACCATAAACATTCTCAATTTCTAAGTTACATATAATCTGATGAGCTGCCCCACAATGTCTATCATGTGGTGAAGTCAAAATTAAAGCTTTAATCTGCTTTTTTTTATCTTTCAAGAACCTATAATCTGCCATAGCATAGTCTATACCAGGCTCTTCGTGACCAATATATCTTAAACCAGCATCTAAAATAATATATTCAGACTCTTCAGGTTTTTCAGGATTATGAGCCTCAAATACAAACATATTCTTACCGAGCTCATGAAGACCTCCAAGAACGTATAACCTTAAAATCCTATCGTCTACTTTTTTTAGTTTAGTTGCCATTAAATCCTTTTATACAGTACAAAGCTCTTTATCTTTTAATACTTTTTGGTAAGCAGCCAAAGCTGCCCCTACTTCAAATTTATGCCCAAGTTTCACCATAACTGCCTCAAGTGCAGACAAACCTGTAAGAATATCTCTATCAGTTACAAAGCCCAAATGCCCCATTCTGAAAATTTTATCTTTGAGATCTTTTTGACCATTAGCAACTATCATATTCCAGTCATTCTTAAAAGCAGCTCTAATATCTGGTACAGCAATACCTTCTGGAGGGTATATCGCTGTTATTGCAGCTGAAGCAGTTTCATCTTCAGTTAAAAGCTTTAAGCCTAAAGCTTTGATTCCAGCCCTTAATGTATCTCTCAGACGTGCATGCCTAGCTGTAATATTATCAATACCTTCTTCACACATAGCAGTTAAAGCTACCTCCAGTGCGACTATATGATTGACATTAGGTGTCCAAGGTGTAGTATCATTCGCTAAAGCTTTTTTAGCTTGATTCCAACAAAAATAATAAGTCGGAGTCTTGCATTCAGCCTTAGCTTCATATGCTTTCTGAGAAACATAAATAAAACTTAAACCAGGAGGAATCATAAATCCTTTCTGAGAGCCAGAAACTAAAACATCGACACCTAGCTCATCACAGTTAAGTGACATACAAGCAAGACTAGTAACTGCATCCATCATCACTAAAGCACCTGTCTCTTTAATAAGTGGAATTAGCTTTTCAATAGGATTTGCTGTACCAGTAGAAGTTTCGGAATGAGTAAGAGTAACTGCCTTAAGCTCACCCTCTTTATATTCTTTTAATTTCTCTTTTAATTGATCAGCTTGAATCGCTTCACCAGGATTTACTTTAATTTCAGCGACATCAGCACCATATAACTTAGCTATATCGGCAAATCTTTGCCCAAAAACACCAATTACTAAAGAAAGAACCTTATCACCAGGATTGATAGTATTAGCAATACCAGCTTCCATCGCTCCTGTGCCACTAGCTGTATAAATAAAGACATCATTATTCGTTTTAGCTATTTCTTTTAACTTCTCATTAGCAGAACAAAAAATCTTGGAAAATTCTGTGGACCTATGTCCTATAGGGTGCTTAGCTAAAGCATGTAGTACTGACTCAGGAACAGGAGTAGGTCCAGGAATCATTAAAAAGTCTTTATCTTTCATAAATTACTATTATAGCTTAAAAATAAAGACTTTTATATCGTATTTACCCATACGCACCCGAGATGTTATTTTGAAGGTATGCTTAGCTTAAAATCAAAAATAACCTGAATCTTAAAGAAAAGATTGAGCTAGAATAATCTAAATGTCTGTGAGCTCTACATTTAACTTAAATAAAGAAATCGCAATAAGGGTAGCTGACCCCAGAATCATTCTCAATGAATTCTTTGGTTATCTATCTTTTACTATGGGCTTAATTACTGCACTTTTTGTAATTTTAGGATTAGAAGATATCTATAATGTTTCAAATCAAATCCTTCTTTTTTCCTGTGGTGCACAAAATATCCCTCTATTAATGGTTTACATCCCTCAATACAGACTCTTTCTTACCACTGGTATCTTAGGGATAATTATCACAAACTATTTTGCTACTAACCCTATTGGAAACTCTTTTAGGGAAGGGCTTTTTGTAGGTATGATAAAAGTTGATTATAGTTATGAAGCCCTAGTAAGGTATCACCCAGAAACTTATAAGTCAGAAAGAACTCTTTTAAGAGGTAGAAGATTTTTTATTAATCTTGGGAAATATATCAATACTGTTGCTATGGAAATGATTATTCGTTCTGGGGAAATGCTCCAAAAGCTTAAGCTTGGAGAATGGAATAGATTTATCGATGATGCCATCCGCTCACAATTTTTCTCCAGCTTTCTAAGAATTATTAGTGCAACTCCTTTGTTCATCATCGCTGGCTTTGAACTTGCTGCCATGAATGGATTTTTTGAAAAAACTGAGTTTTACATTGCCACAGCAGCTCTCTGGACCACTATCTCTGTAAGAGCTCTAGCCTTTTCTAGTTTCATAGATGGCTTATCCAAAGTAGCCTTTGGCTTTATGAGAGAGAGTTTCATGATGAAGCTCGGTGGTATAATCTTTGCTGCTGCTCAATTTTACCTAATGCTAGCTGGTGAGGAAAGCTTGAAGTTAATTATTCCCTTATCACTAACAGGCTTAGCTGCCTACCCTATAGTAGAAGGAGAAAGGCTTAGGAAGCTTGCACTCGATAATCATTAATATAAATATATCTTATATTAAACACTTAAAATATAATTCAAAAGCGTTCTAACCGGAATACCTGAAGCACCTTTAGGCGACCAGTCACTAGCATCATCTAACCAACAAGGTCCAGCGATATCGATGTGTAACCAAGGTATAGGCTTAGCAGTTTTACCTTTATTACCTACAAATTCTTGAATAAATAGTCCACCATTCTGCGCTCCAGCTTGTCCTCCAGAACCGGCATTAATTAAATCTGCAATAGTAGATTTTAATTTCTCTTTATACTCATCATAAAGTGGAAGTTGCCACATATTTTCACCTTGCTCATCAGCAACGGCTTTCACACGATCTAAAAGATCCTGATTATTCGTCATAATTCCAGCACAAGTGTTTCCTAAAGCTACCATGCAAGCACCAGTAAGAGTTGCAATATCAATAATCTCATCTGGGTCTTTCTTAGAGACATAAGCTACAGCATCAGCTAAAGTTAAACGTCCCTCAGCATCAGTATTATTAACTTCGATAGTCTTACCGTTCATAGCTGTGATAACATCTCCAGGCTTATAAGCAGAAGCACTAGGCATGTTTTCTGTCGCTGCGATGATACCTGTGATTTGGATTCCAGCAGGTTGAAGCTTAGCAATAGCGTTCATTAAACCAATAGTCGCCGCTGAACCAGACATATCTTCTTTCATCATTTCCATTGCTTTAGAAGGTTTTAAACTTAGTCCACCACTATCAAAAGTAACTCCTTTACCGACAACAGCAATATGCTTTTTAATTTTGCCTTTAGGCTTATAAGATATCTCAATAAATTTAGGTGGCTGTCCACCAGCTTGAGCTACAGCCAAATAAGCTCCCATACCGAGCTTCTCACACTGAGCTTTTTCCATAACTTTTACAGTAATTCCGGTACCTTTAATTTTCTTAGCTTCTTTAGCAAGGTAAGTCGGGTTAACTACACAAGCTGGCTCCCAAACCAAATCCCTAGCTTTATTAACTGAATCAATAATAATCTCAGACTTTGCTAGAGCAGCTTTTTCTTTTGCCGTAACTGAATTACTTAAAATAGTAATTTCAGATAGTTCATTTTTATCGTCGTTTTGATCAGAAGACTTATACTTTGTAAATTCATAGCTAACTAAGCCTAAAGTCTCGACTAAAAGACCAATATCACCAAAATTATCAACAGCAAAACTAGTAAGTTTCTCAGCTTTAGCTTTTCTCAAAATACTTGCAGCAACCTTTCTTTCAGTTTTTTTATCAAAATCTTTTTCTTCACCAAGTCCAACTAAAATCACTTTTTTAATAGGACCTAAAGCAAAAGCTGCTCTATCAGAACCACTTAAGCGTAAGCTTGCAGTTTCTCCTGCCTTAAATTTAAAATTCTCATCATTAACTAAATCAGTAATAACCCCACCTAAAGTTTCATCAAAAGAAGCTACAAGATCACTGAGTTTTTTCTTTTTTGTATCCGCTAACTGGTAGCTTGTAATAACTAAAGCATCAGACTTTAATTGAGAAGCTTTACTAAGGTTTCCTAAACTCTTTTCAAGATCTAACTTCTTAAGGATAAATTTCATATATTGCCATTATAAAACAAGAATTTCAGTAAGGCGAATAAATTCTTCGAAAACTTTTTAATTCTGTAAGGCTCTTGGTATATACGATATAACCATTCAAGCTTCATATCAATCATATACTTAGGTGCCCTAGTGAGCTTTCCAGCCCATATATCAAAAGAACCTCCGACTCCTATAAAGGTTGTATTTGGAAAAGAATCTTTATATTTATTTATAAAAATCTCTTGGCGTGGGCTTCCGAGTGCAACTAAAAATAAATCAACTTTAACTTTAGGGATTTTTTTTATCAAAGTAATTTCATCTTCAATATCATAAAAACCATTTTGGAAAAATACTCCATTATCAAAAGAATTCCTCAAACTATCATTCACTTCTGATGAGGCTCCCCAAAAAACAACCGTTTCAGAATTATTAAGAAGATCACTTGCTAAATCGATTCCTGCATATTTCTTAACCGGTTTACCAAGCAAGAAAGAAAGAAAAGCAATGGATTCACCATCTGGAATGATACAAGAAGCTTCCTCTAGAACTCTTTTATAATCAGGATTTTCAGCAGCTAGAACTAGTTGCTCAATATTCATAGTAATTATATGCTGAGCAATTTTATAGTCTTCTAGACTGAGATCAGCTGGGTTTCTGATTTCTAAATCCAATAGCTTTAGCATTAGAAAATCTCAATATTAGTAGTAACAGTATCTCCTGTAACTATGTCAGTCGCAGTAATAGGAATCTCAACAGTCGAATTATTTAATTCAGGGAATGCTGTAATGAATTCGTTAAAGGGTCTAAACCTAACTCTAACTCTTCGAGCTTTGCGTCTATTCCCGACCCTCACTGGATTCTTTGAAAAACTAATAAGCTCAGGATTAGGACTGGAGAGAGTAACTAGTCTTATTCCAGTTCCTTCCTTCACAATCCTTAAATTAGCTCTAGACTTACGACCGACATTGAGAAAATTAAGATTGTTTACAGCGCGCCCTCTAAGACTAAAACTTTTAGGGTCTTCACCTATATTGATTGTAAGGTTTTCAAGGGCTTGCCCAGCAGTTAATACTATCGGGAAGCCTTGACTTAAACCTTGATCTAAATTTAGATCCAAAAGCAAATCTTCAGAACCATTATAAAAGGCAGAAGGAATTAGAGAAGTATCAAAATCAGGTTCATGAATACCGACAATAGAACCACCTACAAAATCAGCAGCAATAGGTTCAACTTTAATTACATAAGTACCTGGACTTAAATTAGGAATTACAAAGTTACCTTGATCTTTACCATCAACATCAGTAACAGAACTAACTAACTCACCTAAAGGATCATCAATATTATAAGCAATTACATTTGCTGTCCTCACACCGTCATTACCATTAATAACGCTGCCACTAATACTTGCAGTACCACTTACCACCGAGTTTTTCGGATAGCCGATATTTACCGAAGCAATATCATCACGCTGAAGCTGCAATGTTGGGTTTATAGCAATAGGAAACATAACAGGAATAGTACTTTTCTGTAACTCACTTAAGCTTGCCCCTAAGTCAAGAAAATCTTCAATTTGCCCTCCCTGACTATGATCCAAACCAACCATATGTGCAAATTCATGAAGAATAGTAGTCTTGAAATTAGCTAACATATCATCTTGACTGCTAAAATCAGGTCTATTGCTTAAAGTAAATAAAAAACCATTAATTAATGACTGAGATTCGAAAATATTTTCAATGGTTCCGTTTCTAGTCGTAAAGAAACGTGCGGCTGCAAAGCCTAAAATATCTTGTTTTGCTCCAGAGCCTAAGATGTCCGTAAGTATAGTGCCTGTATCATCAAAAATTATTGGGCTATATCCTAGGGGCGAAGAGGGGAAAAGAATAGATTCATAATTACTAGAATTCACATCAAAAGCTATAAAACCATTTCCTTCGGCTTGGAAATCTAGACTAGAAACATCTTCCCAAGTATTTAAGATCTCTGAAACTGAAGATTCTAAAGTAGCAGAGCTAAAGTCCCCCAAACTTCCAGGGTCAATCCTATATTCAACTACTGCCTTATTTCCAGAAATCTCATAAGTAGGGAATTGGATACTATTTTTAGAGCAATTACTAGGATCGCCACCATCATTACAAACAGCAAGAATACCTGCGGCTTTAACCGGAATGCTAAAAAAGAAAAATAAAAGTATTAATAATGAAAGTCTTTTCATATAAATTACTCAGGTATAAGTATAGCTATTATTGATAGTTCTTCTTAAAAATAGATTAAGCAGAAATTAAAATATTAAATAACTTAAAAAATTACATGCAAAAACAAATTATTAATACTATAATATTAGATTCGAGGCATAATAATGAACCAACTAATTAAAGAAATTGAGGAAAAACAGTTAAAAGAACAACCACCTGAAGTTAGAGTTGGTGACACTGTTAAAGTTGAAACTATTATCCAGGAAGGTAAGAAAGAACGTTCTCAGTATTTTGAAGGTTTAATTATCGGAATCTCTGGTACTGGAGTTAATAAAACTTTCAGAGTCAGAAGAATTTTCCAAGGAATTGGTATAGAAAGAACTTTCCTATTGCACTCACCTAAAATCAGAAAGATTAAGGTTGTTAAGAGTGGTAAAACTAGAAGAGCTAAGTTATATTATCTAAGAAGTAGAGTAGGTACTAAGGCTACTAGACTTAAAACTATTCAAAATGCTGCTTTAGCTGGTAAATCAGCAAAGAAAGAAATTAAAGTTAAAGAAAATGCAAAAGCAAAACCAGAAGCTACAGCAAATACCGAAGCAGAAAAAGCTGCAGAGTAATAATAAACTCTCAATATTCTTTTTATTTGCCTTCTATATCATCAATGTTAGCTTCCTAACATCATCTGTTTTTGCTTTAGATACTTCAAAACAAAATTCTAATGAGAAAATAACTATGGAATCACAAGAACTTAAACCTAAAGAAGAAAAATCAGAAGCTGCTAAAGACGTTGCTCTTCTGAAAACAGAAAAAGGTGAAATTAAAATCAAACTTTACCTTAAAGAAGCACCAATAACAGCTGGTAATTTTAAAGACTTAGTCGAAAGAGGCTTCTATAATGGTTTGGTTTTCCATAGAATTATCCCAGGTTTCGTAGTACAAGGCGGATGCCCCAATGGTACAGGAACTGGTAATTTCGTTGACCCAGAGACTAATAAAACTAGATACATAAAGATGGAGAAAACTAAATTCCGTCACGATAAAGAAGGTGTTGTGGCTATGGCAAGAACTTCAGATCCAGACTCCGCAAGTTGTCAATTCTTTATCGACTTAGAACCACTACCTAGCTTAGATGCAGGTGGAGTTGATCCATATGGTTACGCTATTTTCGGTCAAGTTATTGATGGTATGGATGTAGTGAAAGCTATAGTAAAAGAAAACATTCCTCCATTTCCTGGTGATGATGGTTGTTCTAATCCTGTTAAGATCATTAAAGCAGAAATGATATAGTAAAACTAGGTTTATGTTCACTGGACTCATCGAAGAAACTGGCAAAATTCTCAACTTAGACTGGGAAAATACTAATTTACATATAAGTATCGGAGCAAAGCTAATACTAGAAGACATTCATGAAGGCGATAGCATAGCTATCAATGGTGTTTGTTTAACTGCAACATCCTTCACGGATTCGTCATTTAAAGTAACAGCCGTTAAAGAAACTCTTGATGTTACAGCTTTAAAAGACTTAGAACTAGGATCAAAAGTGAATCTAGAGCGCTGTCTAAAAGCGGAAGATAGACTCGGTGGGCATATTGTCCAAGGGCATGTAGATACCATAGCAGAGCTGGATAAAGTCATTGATCAAAATGGTAGTTACGATCTTTACTTTAAGATTCCTGAAAATTATACGAAATATATTATTAAGAAAGGTTCGATCTCTATTTCTGGTATAAGCCTCACTGTAGTTGATGTCGGTAATGACTATTTTTATGTAACGATAATTCCTGCGACTTGGGAAAAAACTAACCTAAAATCCCTAAAAAGCGGTGATAATGTCAATATCGAAGTAGATGTTCTAGCTAAATATATGGAAAAGCTTTCTGAAAATTATTTAATAAAATCATAAGTGACTGAATAGTGGTATAACTAATTCTTAATTTTTATTTGTTATCAAAAGCTAGTAAGAAGGATCGGGATAAAAGTTTTTTTACTATGGACAGCATAAATAATAACTTATCAACACGTCAGCTTAGTCCAGAGCTTCAGGAGCTTCTAGATAGAAGAGCCATCAGTGTCGATAAAACTGCAAATGCAGATGCTGTAAATACCAGCAAGGGACAGATTGAAGAATTAACCATAGAGCTTCAAACAGGTGAAATAACCCAAGATCCTAATATAGCTACTGATATCGCAGAAGTAATTTCATCATCAATGGATCAAAATGCCATAGGCAATATTAATTTTAAAAATGATTCAGGATTTGGATCAGGTGAAGACGATGGGCATGATACTAGTGAAGCCCGGAAAATCAAGTCTGAATTAATGGCTAGTACATAACACGCTTAGTTAGAGGGAAGCAAAATGACAGATTTTTCACCACAATCACTTAATCTCGATGAAAGTTTAAAAGTTTTAAAGTTAGCAGCTAATAATCTTCAGTTTTTAAATACATTAACAGTTGCATTAGATAGAGAAAAAAACTATGAACAAGGCATTAAACTTACTAATTCTGAAGAGCATGAAGTCACTATTAAGGCATACATTAATGGCGATACGGGACTCTGGGAATTCATATTAGAACTACCACACGGTCATGTCTATTATGAAGCTCATGATCAAGCTATCACCAAGCTAACAGTAAGTACTGTTTTCAATGAAAATTTAATTGATCTTAATACCCTTTCCTATAACCAGGTCGGTATTGTTCTTGAAGAAATGATTAGTAGCATTGAGGTTGATCTAAAAGACTCAAATTCAATCTTCAGATTAAAAGAATTTGCGCAAAGAGATTTTGTACTAAAATACCTTAATTTTGACTCAAGCGTCAGTAAAGAAAATCAATTTCTTGTCCACTTAACGAAATTAAGAAAAGAATACTTAAATTACTTTAAAAAATACTCATTTTTATGGTCTGGAACCTGCTTCAATTCAGCAACTCATATAGTTGATGTCATGAAAGAACAAAAGCTACTAGCTTAACCTATTCTTAACTAAATTCATCTAAAATACGGTCATGGAGCAGAATAATGTTAGATTGGGCAGCGCCGTAGCTAACTCCATAAACGATCTAGACAAAAAAACCAGTGATGTGATTGAGTTTTTAGACTCAACAATCCCTTCAGAAAACAGCCCCAATGAGATTCAAAAAGTCTCAGACAATGGGGAAGTGCAATTTTTAACAAGTTATGAGATTACAAATGAAAACATAGTAGCAGGAAATGCTCAAGCTACTTCAGAGAACTGGGAAGAAGTTAAGCAAACTTACTATGTTCAATCAGCAAGTGAAAGACTAGACTTTATCGCAGATTATGTAAATGATGTCAGCTTCGGTTACTTAAATCAACTCGAAGGAAACATTACAGACATAGTTAATAGCAAAGAATTTAAAGCCACAGCATTGAAAAATGATACTGACTTAATAGATCCAGCAACTACTGATTTAGCTGATTTCTTTAACACCATTAATAATGGAACCTTATTTGATGCTACCAGCTTAGTAACTACCGGAGATATGAATTTAGATACCGGTATTAATACTTCAACAGTAAGCTTAGGAGCAAATGACGCCTTAGAAAACTTACAAGACATTATCCATGATGGAGATAGTGTTTATAACGGTACTGGTAATGCTGAAGAGGAGGTATATCTTCTAAGTGGTGGCAGAACCATGGATAAGTTCTCACTAGGAAACGATGGCAGGATTAATATGAGCACTGCTGATCAGTTAGATGCCTTCGACGAAATAAATAACGACTTTATTAGTGTTGATACAGCTGAATTGGGTGGATTAAATATACAAGTATTCAAAGAAGCTTTTTTAAATGATGCCATTCTTGGAGCACTAAACTCAGGTAGTTTAATCGTCAAAGACGATGAGATGCTTCATAAAATTCAAAATAAAGAATATGAAGATGATATCAATCAATTCATCACTGACTATAAAGCTGAATTTGGTGTTACTGGAAGTGATTATGAAGTATTGGTAAATGTATACCTGGAAAGTTTTGATTTAACAAGTGATAAATACATCGAAGACACTAGAAGTCTCTATGACTTACTTTCAGGTGACCAGGCTGGTACTTATGGAGATGGAAACTTATCTAATATAGCTTTCTCATCTATTACAGATTCAGCAGATGCCGCTGGGAAAGAAATTTATGATAGCTTTGCTAGAGGTTTTGATGATAAAACTTCTTCCTCATTAATTGAACTTTTTAAAGATGAAGTAACGACTATACCTGAAGACTATATCAGCAATGCTAAAGACCCATCTAAATCAATGGATATCAGGGATGTTAAATATTTATACGAAGCTATGCTTCAAGATCCGACTTTTGCATTAGATCCTGATACTATCTCAGGAGATCCAACTCAAGCAGAACAAGAATTAATAGATAACTGGAAAACTATGCAAAGAGAACTTAACTCGATTGATGGTTTAGCACTAAAATTAGATAAGTTTGAAGCTGAAAACGGCATTACACCATATATAGTTCCAGATATTAATAACCCAGCCGATGTTGCAGCATTAAAAAATAAATTTGAAACTAATTTATTTAATGTCGATAACAATACATCTAACATAGGTAATTTTAATGATCAGTTAGAACTCTTTGTAAATGATCTTGACATGGGAGCGACTGACCCACATAAAAATATTTATGCAGGACAACAAATTGAAGCAAGTAGAATTAATGCTCAGTATTCGACTAAACCTAAGCCTACTCCTAGAGCAGATGGTAGCTTACCAGAAGACAACTCAATCCCACCTCTTCACATAGGACCAACAGTAGGGTCATTGATTATTACTGTGATTGGGGAAGAATTAAAAAATAAAGCTCAAGAAATGGGTGATCAAAACTTTGTTAAATTAGACTCTGGATTTAATATTATTGACACAGGAGCTGAAGGTGCAGATTCACTTCAAGAAATTCAAGTACAATTAGGAACTTTAACTAATGCTTTTAATGATCCAGCTAAAGCTGAGGCTGTAGAATCAGCAATCTTAAATGATATGGAAAAAGTTCTTGAAGACTTCTTTTCAATGTCAACTGTTCAGACATCTTATAAAGATTTAAAAACTGCTTACAATGACTTAATCGCTAATGATACTGAGGAAAATAGAAAAGCTTATATCGACGCAATGAATGAATTTAATAATAAGATACTCAATGAAACGAATGGAAGCGGTAATACATTGGGGCAGGAAATGACTCTTATTGCAGATGCAGGTTCAATGTCTACCGGCTTAGAAAACGCTATTGATAATATTGATGGCACTATGGGAGATGGTTTGAACTTTGATACAGAACTAG
>CALBDR010000440.1 GCA_937927525.1 uncultured Candidatus Melainabacteria bacterium | reverse complement strand
GATCAGGACCGTTTGTCTGAAAAGCTTCTTGCTCCTCGTCGTGCAATGGATGAAGGCAATACAACTTGGCAGGTTTATAACCGCGTTCAAGAAAACCTTATTAAGGGTGTAGATGGATTTAGCCGCCCTATTAACGGTTACACGGATAGTATTCGTGTCAATCAATTGCTATGGAAAGGAGCTGAAACAACTTTGGAGTTTGAAAAAGACAAACTCCGTACAGCTTTGACAGGACTTCTTGTCAAAGATGGTAAAAAGGGCAAAATTTCAGCCTAACGAATAGATTCATAAAAGGGGGGTAATTTTAAAAGTTGCCCTCCTTTTCATTTTATAGGAAACTACATTAATGAGCGGAATGTCCCAAAAAGAATACAACGAGCTTGTAGACGAATCACTAGTTATGTTTGGAGGTGGAGCTCCATGTGCTAATATAGACTCACGGCTTTGGGGAGATTTTAAGTCTCTATATAAACAATTTAACCAAACAGTTCCGAAAGTTGTAGATTGGTCATTTGATCAAGTTAATGAATGGATGGAAGAATATAGCAAGTATGACGGTTAAAGAATTAATAGATTATCTTACAAATATTAATCCAGACATAGAAGTTGTTGTCGATGGTTATGAAGATGGGTATGATCCTATTGGACATATTCATCAAAAGTTTATAAAACCTTGTTCTGATCCTGCTTGGTACTATGGAAAATACGAAGAAGGAACTGGAGAAGGCTCAAGGCTCGTTCTTTTAATCTCACGCAATTAAAAACACTATGACGTCACAACTAGAGCAAAAACTTATTCAAAAATACCCTAATTTTTTTAGGGATGTTACTAAGTCGCCTCAAGAAACTTGCATGTGCTGGGGTATTGAAACCGGTGACGGTTGGTATGATATTATCGATAATCTCTGCGGGTTTCTTAAAGATCTGAGAGAGAATCGCCACTACTACCTTAAACTTAAAGATGAATTTAAAGATGATAAAAATCATGGCTCAATAGACTTTAGTTGCCCTGAGGTAATCTTTGATCAAGTTAAGAGTAAGTATGCAACTCTTAGAGTGTATTGGCATTTTGCAGAGATGGAGAATTATGAAGAGATCAAATCTAAGCTTGAAGATCCTGAAGAGCTTGATAGAAAGATTGATATGTGTTCAAATATTGTTGATACAGCGATCGATTTTAGCGAATACTTGTCTTCAATCTCCTGTGAGGTCTGTGGTAAGCCTGGTAAGATAGAAGGTGGCTTCTGGGTTGAAACTCTCTGCCCCGAACATTCTAAAGAAATTAAAGATGAAGAAGTCCCTAAATTATAAAGATATACATCTTATCCCCAATTACTCTGACCTCAAGTCTCGGTCACAGGCTGATACTTTTGTAGACTTTGGTAAGTTTACTTTTAAGCTCCCTATTGTTCCAGCTAATATGGCTTCGTGTATTGACACAACTAAGGCTACTTGGCTAGCTCAGAATGGGTACTTTTATATCATGCATCGGTTTTATGATTATGATACGATTTTAAATTGGATGCGCAGAATGAATAATTGCAAAGATCTTCTCTCATTTGTTTCTATTTCAGTAGGAATTAAGAAAAGAGATATAGACTTGATTGCAACTATTTCGGATGAAAAGCTGAGATTGGATTATGTCACTGTTGATGTAGCTCATGGAGACCACTCCGAAGTTATGAGTATGCTTCAATATTTGAATCTTTATAAGAAGGCTTTTAACCCTGATTTGTTTATTATTGGAGGCAATATTGCTACGACTTCTGCTTACATTAGAATGGCACCGCATGTCCAGGCTGTTAAGGTAGGTATTGCCTGTGGCGCATCTTGTATCACTTACAACAAGACAGGATTTGCTTCTCCTATGTTTTCAACAGTTCAGGAGATTGCCCAGACAAGAGAAGAGCTTATGGATAAAGTTTCTTCAGTCATTATTGCAGATGGAGGCATTTCTTGTAATGGAGATATTGCTAAGGCTTTGGTGGCAGGGGCTGATATGGTTATGGCAGGTTCTATGTTTGCCCGGTGTATTGATTCACCTGCTATGGTTGATCCTACCGATCCTACTAAAAAGTTTTATTTCGGTTCTGCTTCATCTATGAACGGTAATAAAAAGAATATTGAAGGACGGACTCTGTCAATGCCTATGAATGGAATGACATATGAGCAGAAGCTTCATGAAGTTCATCAAGATCTAGCGTCAGCTATTTCTTATGCTGGTGGTGACAATTTAGAAGCCTTTAAGGAGGTCGAATACAGATTAATCTAATGGACTGGCAATATTCAGATGAGCCGATTTTTCAGAAGGGTAAAGCCTTTTATGATCATAGAGGTGTTTTTGTTCCGTTATCTTTAACAGATACCGATCAATGGATTCAATCTAACATATCTGTCAATACAAAGAGACTAACGCTTCGCGGGCTCCATTTCCAGCTTCCACCCTTCGAACAGGCTAAACTTATTAAAGTTATTGATGGTAGTATTATTGACTTTATTGTCGATATAAGAAAGAAGTCCCAAAACTACAATGAGCTTTATATTTATGATATGGAACCAGGCGATGAGTTATATGTTCCGGCTGGATTTGCACACGGGTTTATCACTACTAAAGACAATACAATAGTTCAGTATTTGGTTAACAATACATACAGTCCGGAATCTGAAGGCTCAATTGTCTGGACAAAGTTCTTGCCACTTATGCAAAAATTTAATACAATTGAAGACTTTAACGTACATAATATCGTTATCAATGATAAGGATTTAGCAACTAAAAACTTCAATGACTGATAGTTAAAAAGCATTTGATAAGTATCAAAGTGTTGTCCTGTCCATTCAAATAATATTATACTAATAAAGTCTTTTAATAGTAAAGCATGAGTTCTAATAAAATTTTTAACGCTAAAACAACATCTAAGAAAGAGTTGCGTAAGTTAGCCTGTAAACTTGGTTATTCACTTGGGGTGAAAAAGCTTCGTTTTAGTCATAAATCTAAACATATAGACGGTTCATATAACTATGAGTCTCGTAACATTTATGTAAATGGACGACTTCAAAAAAAGCGTTTTTTAATAGCCTTCTTTCATGAATTGGCTCATCATATAGCATCTGTTCATCAACATAAATGGCTTACATACCACAATGATGCTTCTACACCGTTGCTATCTCCTAAAGCAAAGTTCTTAATAGAGAATAAAATAGATAAACTCGCAAAAAAACTTTGGTTTAAGTATGTAAATATTAAGCAGTGGGGACATTATTCATATGGGTATCCAAAAACACAAGAAAAATATATTACAGAATGGATTAAAGAATACTATAACTGATGTGTACTATAAGTTCGTATATTAACAAAGAAGGCGAAAAGTATTATCTAGATGTTGATAATATTGACGAGAACGAAAGACTCAAAGGTATCGAGTTTAGCGACGGTGATATTATTAAATGGTTCTGGGAAAATCAAAAAATGATTGGCAAACTACGAACCATAGGGTATAATCTATTTGTTATTGAAAATCCCAAAGTTGTTGTATGATCTTAGAAAACGATATAGAAAAAATACAAAATGAGTTAAGCATTTTTGAAAAAATTGTATTTATTGAAGAAAGCCACCGATATCTGATTGATGGTGAACCATCATCTAAGCTATCCGTTACTAGAGCTGTTAAACTTTTTAAAAAGGAATTTGAGCTAGAAAAAATGGCTAGCAGGGTTGCAGCAAAAACTGGATCAACTGTAATTCAAATAAAAGAAGAGTGGGAAAAAAACCGTGAGTATTCTGCATTACTCGGAACAATGCTTCACAAGTATATAGAATGCTTCTATACTAAGCAGGAGTTTGATATAAAAAAGTTTGATATAATTCTTGATTACGATAAGAAACTAAAATTAAAAGAGACCTTACCGACACTTATTAACCAATTTCATAATTTTTATGATGAAAATCAACATTTGTTGCCTATAAGAAACGAACTGGTGTTAGGAGATCTTAATGATACGAAAATATGCGGTACGGTTGATATGTTAGCGTATAATACAAAAACAAATGAATTAGAAATTTTAGACTTTAAAACCAACAAAAAAATGCAACAGGTTACTTCATTTGGTAATTTGTTCTACCCGTTTGACAACCTTACTGAAGGAGAGATTAATGAATATAG
>CALBDR010000439.1 GCA_937927525.1 uncultured Candidatus Melainabacteria bacterium | reverse complement strand
GCTGTAGTATCAGTAAATATTGTGTCATCGTTATTTATTTTAAGCTCAAAAATAGTATCATCTGGAGATTTAAGGAAAATTTTATTTTTTAAAACTGCACCGGCTTGAGGTGGGTTTTCAGTAACCAGCTCACCGTCATCGCTTATCTGGATGCCAACTTCTGTTAGATCCTGTCTTCTTAGCTTTATGTTTTGGGGAACGCCTTCTGAAACTTCTGTTGAAGTTAACACTCCCCCGTCAGTTATAGCTATTTCGTATAAAGTGCCGTTTGGCGACTCTAAGACAAAATTAGCGGCTAAAGTTGTAACCCTAAGTTCCCAGGCTGTACCCTCAGGAGAGTCTAAAAATATATTGTTAACTAAAGTTGTCCCAGCATCAGCAGGACTAACGGCTTGTAGCAAACCATCATCTGTAACTCTAAAGCTTACCTCTTCATCGTCATCTCTTAAAATTTTAACGTTTGTAACTGGGTTTAAAGATCCACTTTCTGATTGAATTACACCGTCATTACCTGTAGTAAACCCCCATATAGTAGAATCCGGGGATTGCAATGTAAAATTTGTTATAGAGGGCTTTAGTTTTATTGTAGAATTACCTTCGTCATCTACAAGGTTAGCAGAGCTACTTAAATCGACAGATACAACACCATTTCCATCGTCCGTAACCGTATCATTGGGAAATTTTATTGTAGTTACTTTTTGAACGAGAGGTGATCCATCAACTTCCTGAACTGTTAGAGATAGGTTTGAGTTTTGATCTACGTATTGAAAAATAATGTCATTGGTTATATTTTGTATAACACCTGCATTGTTTTCTAATACAACGTAGCCGATCCCAACATTTCTGCCATCTGCTTCGGGGACTTCTGCCAATGCTGCCGATGCTGCTTCAGCACCCTGTTTTATGGACAGTTGACCCGATTCATCTATTTGTACCAACACTTTTTTGAAGTTACCAGAGCTTAAAGATAGTGTTGAATCTAATCCGGGGGTAACTACGATAGCTCCTGCATCTGCTGCAGGAAACTCTACCGTACCGCCTGGAAAACTATTATTTGTTTGTGTATGTGTTCTATTTAAAGAAGTTTCGCTATTTTGAAAAGTATCTGGACTAATATTTAAAAATAGATCCGGTGTAGTAGATTCAGATAAAAAGTAAGATAGATTTAACTCTGAGTTAATACCGTTTAATATATTTTTAAGCTCTGTTGAATCAGCAGGTTTATTGTCTTGAGTACCGATATACTCGTTTTTATTGGCTATTTTATCTAGCAGAGATCTGCTGATAACCTGCCTAGTTGATGTAGAAGTCCTTCCATCTGACATATATTAAACAACCTTCGTAAAGGTAACTTCGTCACCTTGCACTAAATCAAAAGTAAATGCTATTTCATTTTTAACACCTATCCCTGTATATTCGTAGTCAGAACCTAGCTCTACAACGCTTGAATTCAATTCAACTTGTAATTCTTGACCCAAATAAGTTTCACTATTGGGTAGTGTTATGGGTGATCCCGTTGATACACCGCCCACCCCAATGACCAAAGTTTCATTGTACACAGTGCCTGTAGTTGTATTTAAAACCCCTTCGTTAGTTACTTTTAGATGATGTCTTGAGCCATTAGGCGAAGTAAGAACGGTAGCATCGCCCGATTCTACACCTCTCATAACACCATTTACTAACTTTAAAACTCTCATAAAAATTACCTTAGATAAACCTTACATCTTTTAAAAAAATAATACCACAAAGATATAAGGTTTAATTGGGGAGGGTGGGGAGGATTCCCTCCCCAAAAGATATATTAATTTATACCCATTACTTGAATTTGTACTTCTAGAGTACCGTTATTTGCAACGTCTCTTAAAACACCAATCTTAACAACCGCTTCATCAGCAGCAGAAGGCGCTGTAAGAGTTAAGTCACCAGTAGCACTTAAGTAGACCGGCTTACCAACATCAGCAGCTACAAAGCTCAAGTCTGATGCTTGAAGATCTAGAGCACCAATCTTAACAACCTTAATGTCTGAACCTGCAGCAATTGCAGAAGCAGTATCGTTAATTGCCAGACCAATTACGTAAAAATTGTCACTTGCAGATGCGTCATTATCACCTTTGTAAACTCTACCTGCAGTTTCACCGTCTACAGCCACTCTTACAGCATGTACTGTGTTAGCCTCGAAAGACTCACCAGCCACCATAGTTTCGGATACTTGAGAAAGGTCACCGATAAGGTTAGCTTTAGTAATCTTTTTGTGAGCCGATGCATCGGTGTCATAAAAGACAAGTTCATCAGAATCATCAATCGTAGCTTCGGCAGCAAGACCGTTAACATCAAGCTCAACCTGATCGTTAGCGATTTTAGTACCCTCTCCAGCTTGTACGCTAAGAGCAGTAGCACCAGCAGCAAGACCGTCACCAGCCATTTGAGTAAGCAAATTAGCAAGTGTAATTTTCTTGTGATCTGCATCGGCAGAAGCGGCGTCAACATCTTGGAATGCAAAAATATCCCCTGTAGCCATACTTGTTTCTGCGGTCAAACCATCAAAAGCAAGTTTTGATTGAGCGGAACTATCAAATTCTAAACCATTTCCTAATTGAGCAGCAATTTTTCCAGCAGAAAGTCCAAGACCATCTCCAAGAGCGTTACCTACAGAAATAGTAGCGTTAGTTCCAGCACTATCATCATGAATTGCAAATAAATCTGCAGACTCAAGGGTAGTAGCTGAAGCAGAAATGCCATCAATATTAAGAGCTACGGCATCAGAGGCAATTTCCATACCATCGCCAACTTGAACATCTAAAACGTCAACATTTAGAGCAAGTCCAGCACCAGCAGCTTTTGTGAGCATTTCAGCCCATGAAATTTTTCTATGTGCAGAAGCACTATCATCGTAAAAACCAAAAACATCAGCAGCAGCAACAGCAGCTTCACCTGTCAAACCAGATAAATGTAGTGCTAAGTTATCAGAACCATCATCTTGTAGACCTTCACCAGCAAAATCAGCAGGTTCTACAGCAAGTTCATTTCCAACTAGTTTTAATCCACCAGAAGCAAGTAGGTCAACTTGAAGTTTTCCAGCACAAAATTCAAGACCAGAAGCAGCAGCTAGGTCAACAGAAATTACATTTGAAGTAAGGTCAATACCATCTCCACCACTGAAAGCACCAGTAGCTGAAAATAATGTCCAATTAATATTATGTGTATCTAGTGTAAGAGTACCATCGTTAACACCATCTTTAACTAGAACGTATCCTCTACCAGAGTTTACAGTACCACTTTCAACAAAAGTAAAGTTACCAACAGAAACCTCATTTGCAGGAGTGCCATCGTGATCACTAGCTCTTACAAGTTTATCGTTAGCAAG
>CALBDR010000438.1 GCA_937927525.1 uncultured Candidatus Melainabacteria bacterium | reverse complement strand
CCTCTATAGTCTCTACCACTTGACCAAGTTTGTTTGTTCTTCTCAACTTAATATCGTTAAAAAGTGTGCCAAATGTCGCAACATACTTTCTTATGAGATCGTGAAAAAAGATATGGCCTAACATTAGTATTGTCCACTTGCAAACGGATCGTTTTCAGTAAAGTCTACAATCTGATCAAACTCTCTTTGTATCTCAAAGTTAATAGCACCTGCCACATTGTTAGCGCCAGAGTCTGTATTGCCAGAAACAACTCCAAGAGACAGACCAGACATGTAATTATCTAGGGTAGAATTGCCAGTAGCAAATACTTGACCAGAGTACTCCATGGTCTCACATCTTAAGTCGTAAGTTTGTAATTTACCAAGGGGGTAGAACACTTCCTCATTTTCAACATACTTTATCTCGAAGAAGGTATTGGATAATGGGAAGTATAAAACATCTCCTTCTCTAGGTCTAGAGATTGTAATAGCTTCGTCTGTATAGTTGCCAGTTGAAACTTCTACGTTAGCAGAAGAGTATGTGTTGACAAAAGATCCGTTAGCTACCTCAACCTCAAACCTTTTCTTCGAAATAGTAAAAGTTACTTGATCTCTGATCTCCAAACCAAATCTTGATACAAAGTCCCCTTCTCCTGCAAATCCCATTACGTTCTTTACATACATCTCAACAGGGATAGCATCCACAAAAGCAGAACTTGTGTATTGAGTATAAACGGAATCTGTGTTAAGAGAGATTCTAGGAAGATAGGTAACATCAAATCCATAGATTTGGATGCTCTCGATGATCAGATCTTCAAGAAGATTTTGTTCTGTGGAAGTCGTGTACTGATTAAAGAAAGCATTTCTAGTCATTAGCCAATCATATCAGTTGCTGGAAGAGAATAAGATGTTCTCATTTCCATTTCCAACTGCTCCTTATCTCTTAGTCCTTCATTGTATATAGAGACACCATCCATGATCATTCCTCCCGGCATCTGCATACCCTGGAATTTCTTAAGGTTTTCTCCCCACTGTATTTTAATGAGAGCAGTAGCATATCTCTGTAGCCAGTAGTCACCGTACATCTTGGTGTAGGTATCTGGATCTATTACCTGATATGCTTCAATAATCAAATATTCGCCAACAGCTAGCTTTTCCCAGTCCATGTCAATATGGAATCTGTTTCTATGTCTATTGTATCTAATTGGTTGCTTTCCAACAAGAATCTGCTCATAGAGTTCTAAATGCTGGAATGCCATATAATAAGGTACAAGAGACTGAGATGTAAGAGTATACAAATCGTTGAGTGCAATTTGATATCTTATGTTGAAGAGATTGTTAGTGTTGTCAGCGTCACCAATATCAAACATATTTACTGCGCCAATAATGTTGTCGGGCAGATCAATATATCCATTATCTTTATCGTCTTGAGTTATTTGCTTTTTGTAAAATACTCTTTCAGTACCATCAAAATGATAATCCTGGTAAAAGTTTACAGCTTCGTCTACTCTGTCATCAACTTGAGCATTGCTTACGTTGATCTCAATTACACCTTTGCCTAACTTTCTAAGACAAAATTCCTTGAAGTCTGTGTTGGATGTTGGAGTAGCCATTTATTCCCCACATTTACAGTTAGAGCAGTTTTGTTCAAGAGCTTCTATTCTCTTGTTCATCTGTTGGATTGTAGAGAGGAGAACTGCAGTCATCTTTCCGTAGTCAACCATCTTTTCACCGTCGCTATTTTCAGTAACAACTTGTGGGATGTATTCTTCAAGATTCTGAGCTACAAAACCTACTTCTTGTCTATCGTGGAATCTCTCTGTATCTTTCCAGTAGTAAGTATATGTATTGATATCAAAGACAGAAGATGATGCTTCATAGATCTCAACATTAGCTTTCAATCTTAAGTCAGAATATGTTGGCTGATTATACTCTGAAGGAGTACCATCTCCAACAACAAATGCATGTGGATTGAACTCTACCACCTGAAGCGTGTCAGCTGACACCAGATTGTTAGACAGTGCAATGTTAGTTGTGTTTGGAACAGAGAAGTCAGCATTAGCTAACTTAACACCATTTCTAAACACTTGGATAAAGGAGTTGGAAGTAGAAGTAAAAGAAACTGTATTAGTTGTTAGTCCAGTGAACTCAGACTCTCTCATAGAATCAAGTCTACCGGAAATAAACCCATTTGCAGTATTTGCAAAAGTAGAAGTGTTGGATGTATTTACAACTCTTACGAGAATGTCACCCCTTGAGTTTACAGTATTTACATCATCGATATCATCAATGGTTGTAATATCGATAAGGGATCTGGGATAGTTTTTAAACTTCTGAATATTCTCATCCCACACCAAGACATCAGCATTAGAGATGCTTCCGTAGTTTACTAACACGTCTCCAATGTCACCAGTGTTAGCAATAACAGAATTACTGAACACTAAAGCAGATCCATCGCCATTGACTCGTAAGAACTTATTGGAGTTGCTACCCATATTACCGATAGATATGTTGGCAGTGTTAGGCAACTTCATAGTTCCGTTAGTTACATTAGCAACGGAGGAGAAATTAGTAGTTGTACTGAATGTTATAATTCCAGTTGCAGTATCATCAGTATCTGATCTTAAGAAGCTATCCGTAAGAAAGGAGTTAGATACAAATGTAGAAGTAAGATAACTGTTTGCTGCAAACCTTCCTTGCACATATCCGTTGGAAGTAAAGGTAGAGTTTACATACGTGTTAGTTGCCTTAGAATCTAGGACAGGTATAACATAGCTGTTAGAAACATATGTGCTAATAACATAATTATTTGAAGTATATCTTCCTTGGATGTAGTTGTTAGAAGCAAGGTTTCTAGAGTTGATATAACTGTTGGAAGTAAACCTTCCATCCACATAATTGTTAGATGTAAACGTGGCTGTCAGATAGCTGTTAGAAGAATAGATACTTGCAACATAAGTATTCGAGGCAAAGTCTGTTGAATCTTTGCCATCTAATGTATCAGCATCAACAGAAGTTAAAGAAGATCCATCACCAGAGAACAATGTAGCGGAGACGGTTCCAGCTACGTTTAAGTTGGCTGTGTTACTGATTCCAGTTACTACTAACTTACCGCCAATATGTGCATTTTTTGATACACCTAAGCCACCTCTTGTTTGAAGAGATCCAGTTGTAGTGCTTGTAGATTGAGTAGTTCCGTTGGCCTTGAGATTGCCGCCAGAGAAAGTTCCTGAGATAGCAGCACTGCCCGGAGTTGTATTAGAGCTAGTCGTTACAGCTTTCTCTCTAAACAGATTTGCCATCTGATTAGTTCTAAGTCTCCAGAACTCAAATGTACTAGTTGTTAGTGTATTAGATACGTTTACTGCCATCTACCAGCGCCTTTAACATGTTCTTTATTTCTGCCACATCTTCATTAAGTTTATCTACTTTGCTTATGTAGCTATTTATTTTATTGTCACGATCCCTTGCTGCTCTATAGGCAGCGAGAGATGAATTATCTACATTTAATATAGCATTAGATTTTTCATCTCTCTTTACATTAGATATTTTCATTTTATACCTGTAGTGCTATAGCCCTCAAATCTTCTATGATAGCTGGGTTGGAAGAATTCTTAGTTCCGTAGCCAGCAGGTGAATCAACAGTAGCATAAGTTACCACCTTTATTTGGAACTGCTTGTAAGTCTTAAATGTTGTCCCATCTCTGAAGTAGTCTGCAATTCCAGTTGCAGTGTCTGTAGCAACTAAAGAGTTAGCTGTGTATTGGTTTGTATACTTAAAGGCATAGTCTAAACCAGTTGTGTCGTTAAACACCTTTACCCACTCTGTTGCATTAAGTTCATCTCTAGTAAACAATCTGAACTCAAACTCTTTAATATCATCTCTGTCGGTTCTAGAAGAATTAACTTCTGGAGTAATATCCTTCAGAGGGGTAAACAACACTTCATCTAAGTTATCATACTGATTTACAAATCTGCCGAACACATAGATCTTTGCTCTTGGCGGCTTGAATGCAGAGAGAAGAACTCTAATATCTTCTGCATCTTGACCATCTGCAAGTGTAATTGGTTGAGAAATGTATCTAACATTAGACTCGCCAAGACCGGAGAATATCTCACTATAGATGCTAGCCGATGTTTCTGTACCTACAGATGTACCGTCGATAAAGTTATTTGCCGAATCATCCGGAGTGATAGTTAGGTTACCAATTGCAGAGTGAAGTGTTCTTCTAAGATCAATAAATGGAGAAGTCTTAGTTGTATTGTTGACCATATCCACGTTGATGAAGAAAGAAGTGTTTCCTGTTGCGGAACCTAACTTCAGTTTTTCATTAGTTCTGGATCTAAGGACTAACGGATAGTTGGTATATTCATATTCACCTTCTGTTGGGATTGGGAAGGAAACAGAAGCTGTATTGGAAATGTTATAGTTATACTCAAAGTCGATAGAAGATTTTCTAAACACACCAGTAGTAAACTGCGGAACAATAACACTGTATTCATGATCTTCAAGAGATGTGAATGTTGTTCCAACAAATTTATTAATGTCCAGAACTTCAGTATCAAGCAAGCTGTCATTTGGTCTGTAGATAGCTAACTTATACTTGGTTGTGTTCTTAGTACTTCCGTTGAGAAGAGTAGTGCTGAATGTCTTAGTTGAAGAATTATTAAAATTACCAGTCGTTGGTGCAAGAGTAAGAACATTATTAATATCGTCAATAGACGAGATGACACCAAAGATAGAAGTGTTTACGTTTCCTACTGTAAGTGTAGGATCTGTGTTTGCACTTGTCATGCCATATACAAAGTCACCTACCCTCATAAATGTGTTGTTGTTGGTAAATGTAATATCTTCGAACTGCCCTCTTTCAACATTTCGAGGAATCATTTTAACTACGGCAGCACCAGTTTCAAAGACAGCTTTGTTTAAGGTAAACTTAATGTCTTCATCTTGAATGGCAGACCAAGTGTCTTGATTAGCACCAATGAATGATGTGCCCTCATAAGGCTGAGAGTTTACCGCAGAACCTGTAGTTAAGTCTGCACCACCAAGCTGGGAGAAGTAAACATCATAATCAGGATCATCTGCCTCTGGCTTAACAACAAATGCATATCCTCTGTCTTTCTTTAAGAAAACAGGATACTTAAACTTAAAGTTAGTAGCAACAGATGCATCATTAGAAACATTTACGTCTGCAGGGTTCTTAGATATTTCCGTGGACTTGTAGACTCTAGAAGTATCTGGATACCCATTCTCAATCTCACAAATAAACACCTTAATAGAATTGGTTGAAGACTTTCTTCTAAAGAAAAGATCTAAGGAAGAAACAAATACCCCATCTTCCTCAAACTTACCATCATCTCTAACATAGAAGGTTTGAGCAATAGGGTCTATTCTTGTTCTTTGAGTTGTAGTTCTTGTTTGTGTAGTATTTACTACTTCTCTTTGAACGTCGAATGTTCTTTCGACCAGCTCGTTTCTTTGTACACCTATTCTGTTAGAATAGAACATCTTGGATGCGGAAGACAGAATTGAGTCAGTCTCAGTAGTAAGATCCTGTACATCAGCAATTAAGAAGTTCCTGTCACCTTGCAAGAATGTATCCTTAGGAACAAAGAACACACCACCAACGGATCCATTATGATTTGTAACTAATGGATCGCCTTTACGACTTCTTCTAAACATTACTGAAGATTGATCAGAAGATGTTGCAGTAGTAGCTACTCTCTGATCTTCTCCAGTAAGAACTGGAAGAGGAACTCTTATGATACTAGGATCTATAGCAACTGGACTTCTTAGAGGCGATCCCGGAGCTACATGCTCATCTACGTTTACATCGTTGAAGAATACAGAGTGCTGTTCTCTAGGCCTTAATCCTGTGGCTGTAAATCCTATTGCAAGCTCTCTTATAAATGGAGTTACTGTAACATCAACAATCTGATCACCTACAGTCTCATCATTTTCTGTAACTCTTGTAGTAATAGTAGTCAAGTTTCTTGATTGAGTAGAGGTGGTACTATTCCATCCTCTTCCTCTTCTGTTTATAACCCTTGTAGTTCTCCAGTTACCAAATCTAGTAACTGTGCCTTCTTGAACTGGAGGCCGCTCTTCAGGATTAACTATAACTCTTCCAACATTAGTACTATCTGTGCCAACATCATACTCTGGGAACAGGTTAACTGTTCCTCTAAATCTAATTGAGACTGGAGCAGCAGGTCTTACTTTAGTAGCCTTATCTTGTTTAATCAAAGCAGACTCAGAATGCTTAAACATAAGACGCTGGCCAGTGATTTCCACATTGCCAGATACAATCTCAGGAGTAAAGTTGTCTACCAACACTTCCGAGAAGCTTGGTCTAAAGTGACCATTATCTTGGTCGATAGATACTCTATACTCGCTGTTGTTCGTGTCGCCAAACTGATGAGAAATAAACGGTTCAACAAATATACCATTCTTAAATCTTTCGATGCCAGAATTATTCTTAAACTGTTTGTTAAAAGTATCTGTCTCTAAAGTATTTAAAGATACGTAGTATTCAAGATTTGAAATTCTCTGATCAAGAGTTCCAATATCTTTCATTGTGTATCTACGAATGTTTCTCTGGTCTACAGTTACTGTTGTAGACAACACATCAAACTCTGTTCTTTTATCTCTTAGCTTGCCACCACTATAAATGTTTCTAGCAGCAGTGCTTTCTTCTCTTGTTAAGGAAGGGAAGGCTGGAATGTCTAAGGAAGCAATTTTCATAGCCTTGTCTACTTCCGGCGGAGAGGACAATCCGTTATTTGCAACCGACACAGTAAGTGTTGCTGTCTCACCAATATATACATCAGCTCTCTTTGGAAGATTAATCTTGTAATCTGAAACAAACTCTTTGTCATTCTTAAAGATCAGAGAGGAGTTTTTACTGCTACCAGAAGCCTTAGCGGATGTTGATGTCTTGCTGTTGCTGGCATCTACTGTAGAAGTGTTGGCCACACCAGCAAGAAGATTAGAATTGTCGATGTTGTTTAATCTTGGTCTATGATCTACAACATCTCTTAAGTTAAACCTTTGGCTAGAACTACTAATGTAAGTTGGTACTTCTTCAAACTTTATAGTAGTTGTATTGGCGGTAGATGCAGTTGTAGTTGGATAAGAGTCAATTGTGAAGTAACCCTCTCCATCATTGTTATCCAAAGTAAATGCATCCATTCTAACAACAATTGTATTGTTAGATGTTACAAAGTTTTTGACTCTTCCTTTGTTTGTAAGATGAAGACTTGCATAGTCATAGAAATGATCTCTTTGTCCAGAGTCATATTCAAAGAAGCCACCATTAACTTTGTTAGCTGATGCGCTAAGATCTGCTGTAGTAAATGTATCGTTAGCATTACCATTGTTTTTGTTAGAAAGAATCCAAACTCCGGTGACCTTATGTACATCGGTTACTCCAAGACCCCAAGGACCGATAGAGTTAGCTGAGTTGTTAGCTGTGTTAATTCTTCTATAAACATTCTTACGAATATCTTTGTTAAACGGCTTATAATTTCTACCGTTAAATTCGTATGAAGCTCTTACTGACGTTGATCCTGTAAAGTTGCTATTGTTCAGCGTTGGAATGTTGATAACCAAAGTATTGTCTACCTGGCTCGTAGCAACCATTGCTGAATCAACAGGAATAGTCTTTCCTACAGGAATAATCTTTTTAAGTGTACCAGCAGTATTGGCGCTGGCAATGTTTGTCTGAATCTCTGTAGTAGAGTTAATCTTAGTAACGATAATTTTATTACCGCTACCAATCTGTACAATATCCCCAACATGAATATTAGCACTAAACCCTGATGCAAGTGTAATCACGTTACCTGAGGAAGTGGTTGTTCCTAAAGAGTTACAAGAGATCTCACTTCCAATATTACTTAATACAAGATTGTTTACTTCTGCAATATTATACGATCCAATAGCATTGTTGCCAGTAAGATCAGTTTCGTCGTCTACATCGATTACTAAGAATCCGTTTGCATTTAGAGTATCAGATACAGAAGCAAATTTTCTTACAGTGAAGTTGTTGTCGAAGGTATTAGTTGCGTCTGTATAAGATCTGATTGCCTCTTCACCAAAAGAACCAAAGGGTATAACATTTAGGTTGGTAATGACAGCATTGTTGTCGCTATTAAGAACAATGTCTGCACCACCCTTTACTGTATCGTTAGTAACGATAGTTCTTGCGTTTGAGATAGAGTCGTTGGCAGAAGACTCTACGCCAAAGAGGAAAATTCGATATACAGCATCTGGTGCACCAGGAGTTCCAGACTCTAGCTCTACTGCCTTTACGTAAGCAGTTCCTAAAGTATTTGCACCGCCCGGAATCTCAGCAGACAAGCTAGTCAAGAAAGTGGTATTAGAGGCTGGGAAGTATCCAGCAGGTGCTCCGTTATGAACAAATGTAACTCTGTCGTATGGAGCAAAGTTTCCGTTAAATTCTTTTACCCTGACATAGTTGCCGTAGTTAATATTCTGTTCAAAATCTTCTCTCTGAAGAGTCTTAATTCCTCTTTCTACAGTTTCAGAAATAGGAGAAAGTGTCTCGACCTTGTAACCATTAATGTATCCATAACCAGGATCAACTACAATGTTGAGGAGTTCGTTATTAGCTGCAACTTCTTCTGTATCAGTAATAAACTTTTTAATTGTAAAGCTGCCGCTTGTATCATTCTTACGATTAGCAAGCTGCTCGCCAAGAATATTGTATTGCGGATCTCTATTTT
>CALBDR010000437.1 GCA_937927525.1 uncultured Candidatus Melainabacteria bacterium | reverse complement strand
CGTTTGATGGCCACATAGAATTTATATATCTTAAAAGCATTCACAACGGTAATACGTTTTGATCTTCTTTTTCAACTAAGTGTAGGCTCTGACTTTCCAACTCTAATTTCATTTTGACAACAGGGTTTTTCTTTACAAGTTTAGACATTGTATCTTCATCAAGATTCTCTTGTTCCATAATATGAAGTAGAGCATCCATATAAGTCATATCACCATTAGCTACTAAATTTTCAACTGTTATTCCAAACTCTCTGGTCTTCTCCGACAACCCTCTCATATATTATTTTTTTCCTTATACTTCTTTCTCAACTCAATGAGATCGTGAATATGATCGTCCCTCTTCTCTACAAATTCAACCACCCCTTCATGATCAACAGACATAAGGATTACTAGATTGTTTATAGGCTTTTTAAAGATCTCTTCAAACATGACAGCATATCCTGCTGCCTGCATAAAGTAGTTTTTAATATTAGATCTTTTCTTAACTTTCTTCGAAGTCTTATAGTCAATGATAGATAACTTACCTTTGTATTCTGCAATACAGTCTACTCGTCCTGCCATTTCTAGGAAGTCAGAATACAAAGCTATTTCTTGTCCATATACTTTACCAAAATGTTTATCCATTTGTTCCTTCAAAGCATTGAAGTTTTGAAGATCCAATGGCATAAGAGATTCAGTATCTACCTCTTCGTTGTTCACATAATCCTCACACAACTTATGCATGAGTGTTCCTCTACGTGAGGCTTGAGCCGAAACCTTATTAGCAACTTCATCACCAACTCGAGCTCTCCACTTTGCAATTCCCTCAGCAGTCATTAACTGAAGTACTGTGGTCATGGAAGGATACTTTTTACCTGATGGTGTGAGATAGAACCTCTTGCCATCTTCTTGCACTGAGTCCAAATCAGTCCAATCCAGACTCTCATGAATAAACATTATATTAAACCTAACTCATATCTTGCTTGAATATATTCTTTTACTATTCCGCTTCTAACAATATCATCGACACCAAGTTCAACATGAGCAAACGAAGGCATAAGTTTTGTTGTTCTAAACAGATTGTGGATACCGCTTTCTTCTGATCCCTTAGTTACAAAATCAGATTGTCTGAAGTCTCCACACATAATAATTTTAGAGTTGTTACCCATCCGAGTAATAACTGACGAAACTTCATGATCGTTTAAATTCTGAACTTCGTCAACAATTATTATCGAATTGTCGAAGGTAATTCCTCTGATAAAAGATGTTGGCCTAAACTCAATCATCTTTCTAATTTTGAGATTGTGATAAATGTCGTCACGATCAAATAACTTAGTACAAATCTCTTCATAAGGAGCTTCAAACTCTCTTACTTTGTCTTTTGCAGAGCCTGGTAAAAAACCAATGTCTCTAGTAGCAACAGCGCTTCTAAAGATTATAATCTTTTCATAACCTCTATTTAAGAGGTCATTAAGAGACAAGTATAAAGAGAGAAAAGTCTTGCCAGTTCCAGGCATTCCATGAATAACAAGATTCTTGTCTTGTCTGTATTGAGAGAAAATTCTTTTTTGATTTTCTGTCTTAGGATAGATATCTTTAAGTCTTAAAGAATCTTCAAACTTTTCTCTTTTTTGTTGCTTGCGATGGAGATTGGGTTTTTGGGGTATCTTTCTTCGGGCCATATTAGAATGTATTAATGTTACTTCCCTTGTGAGCCTTTTTAGTTTCTTTTAAAAGGTCTCTAAAGTTATCATCAGGTTTGATCCTACCCATACGATGTGGATCTGCAAAGCCAGGAGTTGCTAACATTTGCTGCAAATGAGGATTGTCTTCGAGATATTGATCCAGGAGTTTGTAAGACATAATCTCTGTCGTTACTTCTCCAGTATCTTTATTTTTAAAACTATACAGTGGCATTAGTTCCAGTCATCGTAATAGTCATCCCTATCATAGGGATTATCTTTACGCCTCTTCATGTTTTTTTGACGCTTCATTTTTTGAGCACTAACATCTCTAAATTCATTATAAACGTCCTCGTCGATATCATCATATTTCGTATGGGTGTTTCTTTTCATTTGAAAATGTCTGGGAAGGCCCTTTCTGCCA
>CALBDR010000436.1 GCA_937927525.1 uncultured Candidatus Melainabacteria bacterium | reverse complement strand
CAAAAGCAATAGACAGAGAATAGACCGACCGTAGGGTAATTATGAGCAGTAGCAGATATGCTCTTAAGAAGCCCTTCGGTAACTGCTATACGCCCTTTCGGTTCATTTTCTTCAATGTCTTGATGGTTTTTCAAATATTGAACCCAGTTAAAGCCTTTAGGGAAATGAAGGTAGAAGCGTGATTGGATTGACTTTGGAAGACAAAGATATTTAGGAAGCTTTTTAAATTTAGCTAAAGCTTTTTCTGTGTAATCTGGTCTAATCGCACCTATCTCTTTTCCAGTTTTGATATCGTGGGTTTTATTCCCGTCCACATCAAAAAATGGTAGATACAGAGCGGATTCCACATATTGATCTTGAAGCAGTGATTCTGAACCTTCAGGAGTTAAAACTTTAAAACCTTTATCCAGAATAGTTTCAAGGTTAATAGTTTGAGCTTCAGAGGACTTGATATAGTCCTCCGTTATAGCTGAACTTTGAAGCTTTGCTAAGTGCATGTCTGAGAGGTATTTCATTTATTTCACCTCCTTGATGAGCTTGTCTAAAATTAGAGAAAAGTGATCAATGTATAATTCTGACCTTTCAATTGTCTTTCTTTGCGTTGGTTTTAGCAAGGTATTAAAGAGATTTGACACTTTTATACACTTTTGAGCAATCATAACTTTCTCTTTTTTAAAAGCATTAACTAGATCTATATTGAATAGCTTTGGACTAAAGAACCACAAAGACTCTACTTGCTTTAAATAGTATGCCCTTGCGCTATTACTAAAGGTTTTTATCTGATCATTTACAAATCTAGATTGTAGGTCTCTAATTAGATCATCTAGGCAATTGTTACACTCTGCTAATATAGCCATGTCCTTGATATCTCCTTTATTTGCCTTAAGGCTTAGCTGGAGAGGGTTCCAGCCTCTAAATAAGCTCTCAAATGCTTCTAGTATGCTACGATTATTCTTATTGTTGATTGTCTGATTCTTATTGTGGTGATTGGAATCAGGCTTTTTTTTGTTTTCCATAATTAAGTATCTCCTTCTAATTTGATATGGACGAGTTTCTCTGAGAGCTTAAGCAGATTTTTTGCTTTCTGCCCTGCTATCTTTCTTGGTAAGTGAGTTCCAAATTCCCTTTCGAAAATATTTTGAAACTCAGAGATGCACTCTTCAGGTAGCTTCATGCTTCACCTCCCTCTAATTTTTTTTTATGTGCATTTGTAATCAAATTCCTAACCAAACTTGATTTAGATCTATCGTAAAAAGAAGCAAGTTCTTTTAACTGATCGTCAATTTCACTAGTAATTACTATATTGATTTTCTTCATAGGTAATTTTTATCTCCCTACCCTTTAATATACAGAAATCATTTTTAAACTAATTTTGGAAGTAATTTTCTTTAATTTTGATTTTGGTATAATTAAGGGTTAACAGTGACATCTCTTGGAGAATAAACTGATTAAACATATGAAATGACTTAATTACTCTTGTGTGTAATGAGGGGGTAGTACCTGCGCTAGTAAAGAGAATCCCAGAGCCTACCCCATATGCTTGTCTCTAAAGTCTAATCAAGAGTAAAAATTCAATAAAAATTATTTCAAAAAAATATGTTACGTTAAGTTTACGTAACAATGAAATTTATAAGTTTATTTTTTATATTCAGCATATTTTTTTTACAGAATAATGTACAAGCTAAGGATTTGCTTTGTCAAAGCACTGAATTTAGTTATTATACATATAGCAATAAAGGTTCATTCTTTGCACCAAAGAGAGCAAAAGGTGTGATTGAAGGTCCAATAACGCAAAAAAATCAACTTGGTTTTGCTATTGCAGAATCATTTAATACTGAAAGCTTATACTTTGATAGAACCCGACACTATTTATTCGGTCAAACAGATCGAATGAATATATATCATTCAAGTCATGGTGGTGCTAACCCATCTTACAACACATTAATTTTTTATCCTCAAGAGAAGGTTTTCACCTATTCAAAATCACTCATAAATGCTTTTGATGAACCTCGAATTATGTCATTCATAGGCGTAATTACTCAGCCCAAAGAAATATTAGGTAAAAACCAAGGAATTATTTAGTAGA
>CALBDR010000435.1 GCA_937927525.1 uncultured Candidatus Melainabacteria bacterium | reverse complement strand
TAGTAATCAAAATCTTTTTCAAAACCCCAATCATGATTACCTGGAACAAATATTTTATATTTATGGTCTAATTTAGAAAACCACTGTAAAAAATTACTTATTTCTTCAAATGTACCTCTTCCAGTAGCATCACCACAATGCACTGCTATATCTGCTTTGGGTACAAATATATTTTCATGCTTATTGTGAGTATCTGAAATGGTGACTATTTTCATAGACCTAGCCCCATACTCTTAGTCTCTTGAAAGGCTTTTTTGTATTTCTTTTTGTGAATCTCAAGCTCTTTTACAGCGTCTAATACACCTATATCATCTAACATAGATCTAACTACAGCCTCTTGTAAGTGAGCAATTGAAAACTTATTTTTAGCCGATATTTTTGCAGCTTCTTTTTCATCATCGGTCAAATCTTCTTTAGTCATAATAAATTTTAAAAGCTCAACACATTCTTTTTCATTAGGTGTTTCCATTATCACTACTTTATCAAACCTTCCAGGTCTGTCTATAAGTGCTTCAACACTTTGTTCTGGGTTATTTGTGGTAGCAATGATAAATGTCGGTATTCCTTTAAATGGACTACCAACCCCATCTAGAAGATTTAAAAGAGATGAATCTGCACCTCTTGGACCATGATAATCTTCAGTAGATCCACCGCCAATATCTTCCATTATTAGTATAAGTTTTTTCACTTCTTTGTCAAATTTAGAGCCGTTTAGAAAAAACCTATTAACACTTGCAGATCTTACTGCAGAAGTATCCCATACTAGTACTGCTGTTCCTTCTTCTGATAAAAACTTTTCACATACCTTATTGATAGCTGCTGTTTTACCAACACCTGGAGGAGAGGCTAGTAATAAAGCCCTCTTAGGCTCTCTTTTTAATTTTTTATATACCCCTAATCTATTAAAAAACTTATCAGCCTCATTCATAATAACACTTGTATTATCAATAGTTTCTAATAAGTCATATTTTTTAAGAGATAATTTTGCTAAACTAATACCCATTGAGGTATCTTCTATAGAATAAGATCCTTTTTTAATAGTTGTTTTGGTTCTATTATCTTCAGGGTCATTATATTTCATCTGAATAATTTCATTATCCGTTTGAATGGTTAAGTCAGACTCTGGTAGATTTTTAATACTACGATCTGCTAAATCCTCTAGTTTAGTAACTTTAATTATTTCAAAATTTCCTTTATTTTCACTCATTAGTCAGAACCATCCTTTTCATAAGAATAATTGTCATCCTCATGAAATTTATACCTTTTTTTGTTTACGCCATTTTCTTTCTCTATTATTTCTTCATTTTCATCTTCGTACAATATAGATTTATTATCACAATGAAATTCCTCTTCATATCTCTGAAGTTTATTGTGATATATTCTGTAATTCTTCTTATGAAGCTTACAATAACTATTACCATAAGATATAATTTTTCTTATTTTCATACTATTCCCATAGTTTTTTCTTTTTTGATATAACCTTAGTTACTTCTTCTTCCATCACCTCCATTAAATCTTTTTCTATATGCATTTGTTCAATTTCTTTATCTTTTTTACTCTTTTTTTCAGGTATTTTAGTTACTTCTTTTATTTTTTCCTGTATTTCTGCAAGTCTATCTTCATAGAAAACTACCTCAAGCCTAGCAAGTTCAAGTTTATGAAATATCTGATTAGCTTCAAATTCTAAATCTGTTGGCATACGATCCTGCTTTAAGTCTTTGTAATCTTTTGATACTGGGGCTTTATTTGCCCAATTATGGAGTTCTTCACCTAATGCTTTTCTAGGCACTACGTTGTCTTTGGATGAGGCTTCTTTATTCGTATATATACACTTTCTTATCATCCTGTATATTATACCACAAATAAAAAAGGGAGGCTTGCGCCTCCCCTATTCTATAATTCCTATCGTTTCAAAATTAAGCTAATTGTCCGTCAATGTTCTCAAACAATACGTTCTTACGTGGCTGATAAGCAGCAAGACATAAGAAACGGAAGTGAGCTTCAGGAAGTGACAAGTCGCTGATAGCAAGCTTTAAGCGGCTATAAGGAGCAAGTTGATGCATTCCCATTGTATCTTCTTGAATAAGGAAACCAGTTACAGAACCAGGCTCTCTATTTCCAAGGTCAACAAAAGAAGTATTAGCACCAGCACTAGCTTTTACACGACCGATAAACTTAGCGGTAGCAGCAGAACCACCATCTTCACTTCTGTAAACATTGTAGTATTTAGCACCACTTGCGTTAGCAATAGTAAGAGTACACTTCTCACCGTCAGCAACAGCTTGAGCAGCAGCAGCAACTTCAACAGATTCTCCACGCTCATTTACAGCAGTAGCCTTGTAAACGTAAGAACCAGCTTCAAGTGAAGAAGCAGCATCAGCAGCAACAGCAGTAGCTAAAGAAGCAGGAGCAGCAGGTGATCCAGCTCTTGATCTAGCAGGTCTTGTTTTCCCAGAAAGGAAACGAGAAGCCTCTAGAGATACCATTGCAGAACTTGTCCATTGCTTTCTTAACTCAGCTCCAGAAGCATCTTGTGGAGAACCAGCAAGCATAATTCTTTCTTTAGCGTGAGCAATTTTGTTATAAGCACTCAAAGAAATTGGATCTAAGATAAGTCTGTCAGCAGCACCATGTTGCATTGCTGATTTAACAGCTCCATCCTCAATGTTAGATTGAGTAAGAGTACCGTTAACAGAGATAAGAACCGTTTGATCAGATCCGTACTCAGCAAACATTAGATCTTGAGTATTTGAAAGTGAGTCAGATTCTCTAATTTGAGCATCAACACCTCTCATGTTT
>CALBDR010000434.1 GCA_937927525.1 uncultured Candidatus Melainabacteria bacterium | reverse complement strand
GAAGAAAGAGAAAATGTGAGAAAGGTAGCTGAAGAAAATGATGATGTTCTTATCATTGCTTCATACGGAACCTTCTCAACTGGAATTAACATTAAGAATTTACATAACGTAATATTCGCTAGCCCGACCAAGTCCAGGGTCCGAAGCCTTCAGTCAATTGGCAGAGGATTAAGAAAGTCTTTAAACAAGAGCAGAGTTACTATATACGATTTGGTCGATGACATCAAGTATAAAAATAAGGAAAATTATACGTTGAAACATTTCAAAGAAAGGCTTAAGATATATGTCGAAGAGAAATTTAAATTTAAAATGTATGACTACGATCTATGAAAAAGAAGCCTAAGAATTATATCGACAACAAGACCTTCCTAAGCTACTTAATTGATTACAGAGAAGTCTGTGCTGCAGCAGAAGAAGCCGAGCAACCCAAACCACAAGTAACTGAGAAGATAGGACTGTGTTTGTTTCAGATAGCTAATCGCTTGGCTACTAAACCTAACTTTTCTGGTTATATGTTTAAGGATGAAATGATCAGCGATGGCATTGAGAATGCTGTCGATGCTGTGTTGAAGTTCAATCCTGAAAAGTCGCAGAATCCATTTGCCTACTTTACTCAGATTATCTGGTATGCATTTATCAGACGAATCGAGAAAGAGAAGAAGCAATTGTACACAAAGAAAAAATACTATGATGACCAGTATGTCAACAGAGAACTTGTTGACTATTCCTTGTGTGGGAGGGATGCTGTCCCTTATCCAGATAACTATATTCAAAATGATTATATGGATGAACTCCAAAAGAACTATGAGAGTAAGTAGTGGCTAAAGTAGCTTTTTTGAGCGATACACACTATGGTGTAAGAAATGACAATCATCATTTCTACAAGTACTTTTCTGACTTTTTCAATAATGTTTTCTTTCCTACTATTGAAACGCAAAAGGTAGATAAGGTAGTACATCTTGGTGATGTAGTAGACAGACGTAAGTTTATCAACTTTCTTACATCTAAACATTTACGTGAAGACTTTATCAATCCGTTGGCAGATATGAACATACCGATGGATATCATTGTTGGTAATCATGATACTTACTACAAGAATACTAATGATGTAAATGCTCTGAACGAGCTGTTGCTTGGATACAATAACATCCAATCATACACTCATGCAACTAATGTTGACATGTGTGGAGTTCCTACTCTGTACCTTCCTTGGATTTGTACTGACAACCTTGATGCATCTATTGCTACTCTAAACGATAGTAAGTCACGAGTATGTTTAGGTCACTTAGAGATCGATGGCTTTACGATGCATCCTGGACATGTTATGGATGGTGGCTTGAGCAAGTCCTTGTTTGATAAGTTTGAGCTAACTTGTTCTGGGCACTTCCATCATAGATCATCTCGGGGTGATATTCACTATCTTGGTTGTCCTTACGAAATGTCCTGGTCTGATTATGGAAACCAAAAAGGATTCCACATCTATGATACTGAGTCGAGAGACTTGACCTTTTATCCAAATCCTGATAAGATGTTTCATAGAATTGTATTGGACGTTGATCAGGATCCAGTGATTCAGGGACATGAGATTGAAGGTAGGTATATCAAGTTTGTCGTTAAGTCTAATGTCAAGCAGTCAGTGGTAGATTCATATGTTACTGACATTGAGAAACACAATCCTCTTGATCTTCGTGTGATAGATGAGTCTATGTTATCTCATGACGATGAGTATGAAGTAACTGCTGAAGAACTTGAAGACACTTTTACAATCGTATCAAAGTATATTGATAGTATTGATACTACAGTGGACAAAGACTTAGTTAAGAAAAAGATCAACGATTTATATCAACAGGCGATGACCTTAGAATAAATGCATATTGAATTTACAACTATTCGATGGAAAAACTTTC
>CALBDR010000433.1 GCA_937927525.1 uncultured Candidatus Melainabacteria bacterium | reverse complement strand
GCTCTAATGGAAAAGGTTCTGTAAGTATTTATAAAGGATCTAATAACTTTGATATAGTTCATCTCACTCTTCCTGGTGAAGAAAATGAAGATAAATTAGAAAATGAAGATAAATTCGGATCAGCTATAGCATTTAATAAACATGAAAATGGCTCTCTAGAAGTTGCGATATCTGCCACTCAGAGTAATGATGGGAAAGGTAAGTTATACTTGTACTTTCTTGAGGATTTTACAAATGATGAAGGTGAACATAAAGCTGGTGATAAATTAATAAATATGCCAGGTGATCATACTATACAGTATTTAAATACAAAAAATTTAGGTCGTGAAATCACAATAACTGATGAATATATATCAGCTACAGATGATAACGAAACAGTTACAGTATGGGAAAGAGAGACTGGTGATATGCAATATCAGAACCGTTCTAGTAATATAGGTGGTATAAGTATTGAAGGTAAAAATTTATACCTTGCTGATTCGAATTTTGAAAATGTAATTGAATTAGACTTAACAACCACTTCTAAGTTTCATTTATTAGATCCGACTTTATCATTTGATAATGCAGGTTATGGATTATCAAGTTTCCTAAAGGATGCGATCGATACGATTTCAGTCTCAACTGAAGTTCATCCTTTAGTAAATAGAGATGAGAATGGAACTTTAAAAAAGAGTGATTTCATTTCAGCTGCAAGAGATGTAAATGGTTTAGATTTAATTAATATGGATACAGTTCTTAAAAACTTTAATGTTATGAACAGTAAATATGAAGCTACTATCTCTAGGTTGAAGTCAGAGATTAATGATTTGATCGAAGAAAAAGATAAGATTATGGGTGTTGAAACCGATAATACTCAATTAGTTAGTAATGTTTTGGATACTGTATATGGAGATTCTGGAATTAATAATATTATGAATATTATGAATCCATTTGACTTAACTTTAGTCAGTTCTTTAATGCCATAATGCTAAGCTAGCTTGCTAAATAAGTTATTATTATATTGATGTCTGAAAAGAAATACAGAGTAGCTATTTTAGGTGCTAGTGGAAATGTAGGTCGTTTACTGTTAGATCTATTAATTAAGCGTGAATTTCCTTATGAATCTATAAAACTTTTAGCCAGTAAAAGAACTGCTGGAGAGAAGATTGAAGCTAAAGATGCTAATACTTATACCATAGAAGAAACTAGTCATGAGTCTTTCAGTGATATTGATATCGTTTTAGCTTCAGCTGGATCTTCTGTTAGTAAAGAGTACGCAGATACTATCGTGAAAGCTGGTGCTGTTATTATCGATAATTCTAGTGCTTTTAGGATGGACCCTAATGTTCCATTAATAGTTCCAGAGGTAAATGCAGATGCTTTAAAAGAGCATAAAGGAATAATTGCTAATCCGAATTGCTCTACTGCTCCTTTAGTTTGTGTATTAAAGCCTCTTGCTGAGAAGTACGGAGTAGAGAGAGTTGTAGTTAGCACTTACCAAAGTATTTCTGGAGCCGGTAAGGATGCGATGGAGGAGTTGAAAGAGAGTTCTAGAAAAGTTTTAGATGGTGAAAATTATGAACCTAAGCATATCAATAAGAAACTTGCCTTTAATTTAATTCCTCATATCGATGTTTTTCTGGATAATGGTTACACGAAAGAAGAGATGAAAGTGATTGAAGAGAGTAGGAAGATTTTAGGTATTCCTGATTTGAAGATTACTTGTACTGCAGTTAGAGTACCAGTTTTTATAAGCCACAGTGAAAGCGTTAACATTCAACTTAAATCTCCTTCATTTGTAAAAGAGTTTAAAGAGATAATTTCATCTAATCCTAATATCCGTGTTTTAGATGATCCTTCTCAAGACGTTTACCCAATGCCAATCATTGCTACAGGCAAAGATCCGACTTTTATCGGGCGTGTCAGAGTTGATGAAAGTCAAGAAAATACCTTTAATTTATGGTTGGTTTCTGATAATCTTAGAAAAGGTGCTGCCTTAAATACTATTCAGATAGCTGAATCAATGGTAAAACAAGGTATAATATAGAAATTACACGAATGACAGATTTCGGATCAATTATTACGGCGATGGTGACTCCTTTTAAAGAGGATGATGTTTCCCGTATTGATTATGTTGCAGCTGAAAAAATTATTGATCATTTAGTTAGAACTGGTACTGATTCGGTGGTAATAGCAGGTACTACGGGTGAAAGACCTACACTAGAACACATCGAAGAAGAAGAGTTTTTAGCTCACGTTATTAAATATGTTAAAGATAATGACTATAATTTAAAAGTAATTTTTGGTGCTGGTTCTAATTCCACTAAAACTTCGATTAAATCTGCTAAGAGAGCAGAAGAATTAGGAGCGGATGGTTTATTACTGGTTTGTCCTTATTATAATAAGCCTAATCAGAGAGGTATGATTTACCATTTCGGTGAAGTTGCTTCTAATGTTAAGCTCCCTATTATTTTGTATAACGTGAAGTCTAGATCTGGGGTTAGTTTAACTGCAGGATCGGTGATTGAACTTGCTTCTAATCATAAGAATATTGTTGGTTTAAAAGAAGCTAGTAATGAGCTCGATATGATATCCACTATTAGACAGGAATTTGATAATAATGCATTTAAAATCTATTCTGGTGAAGATACTTTAACCTTAGCTATGATGGCTATTGGAGCTGATGGTGTTATATCAGTTTCATCTCACGTAGTGGGACTTAAAATGCGTCAAATGATAGACGCATACTTATCTGGGAATAATGAACTAGCAAGACGAATTCATATCGAAATATTCCCGATTATGAATGAGATTTTTGCAGATACTAATCCTATAGGTGTGAAGGCAGCTTTAGCTGGTTTAGGGTTGTGTTCTGGAAGATTAAGAAGTCCTCTATTGGCTTTGCCTCTAGAATCACAGATCAAATTGAAAAAAATGATTGATACTGTTCTAGAGACATAAACTGAATTCGCTTAGATTTAGTTTCATAGCCATAAGTTTTTAGGGATTCTTTAATGAGTTTTACTACATAATCATGAGTAAATTAACGAACCAAACTAGAAGAATCTTGAAATCAAGCAGTGGCGAAGTAAAGGCTGTTACTAAAACTGTTCGCCACGAATCAAGTGATATTGAATACGATCCGACGAAAAAGGTGAAGGTTATTTCACTAGGTGGACTATTTGAGATAGGTAAGAATACTTGGGTTTTTGAATGTGGTGATGACATTATGTTAGTAGACGCTGGTTTAGCTTTTCCTACTACAGATATGATTGGTGTGGATATTGTTTTACCTCGCCTAAACTATATTGTAGAAAATAAAGATAAAATCCGTGCCATGATAGTTACTCACGGTCATGAAGATCACATAGGTGGCATAGTACCGATGTTAAGAGAATTGCATATCCCGATCATTTACGCTCCTGGACTTGCTTATGCCTTAGTTCAGAATAAATTACGTGAGGCGAATATCGTAAATCAGAAGTTAGTTTGGACTAAATCTAGAGATAAGGTACAAGTCGGTCAGTATTTTTCTGTACAGTATGTAAGAAATAATCATAGTATTGCAGATAGTTTTTGCTTAATCATAGATACTCCAGCAGGAAGAATCGTTCACAGTGGAGATTTTAAGTTTGATCACAGTCCTGTTGAAAATCAATACTTTGATATTAGATCTTTAGCTAAAGTCGGTGAAGAAGGTGTCGACCTTTTAATTAGTGATAGTACTAATGCTGAAAGAGCGGGCTACACTCCATCAGAAAAAGCTGTTATTCCTAAAATTAAAGAATTGATTTTTAATTCTAATAAAAAGCTTTTAATTACTACTTTTGCGAGCCAGGTAAGTAGGGTGAAACTGGTTCTGCAACTTGCTTTGCAAGCAAATAAAAAAGTCTCAATTTTTGGTCGTTCGATGATCAACCTAGCAAATATCTCTAGAGAACTAGGTTATATCTCAATCCCTGATAATTTTATTGTTAAACAGGAAGAGATTAACAAAATCCCTCCTGAGGATTTAGTAATTCTTACAACTGGTAGTCAAGGCGAACAATTTGCTGCACTCTCTAGAATTGCCCGTGGTGAGCATAAATACGTTAAGATTCAGCCCGGTGACCAAGTCTTAGTCAGTGCTTCACCGATTCCAGGTAATGAAAAATCTGTAAATAACTTAATTAATAATCTTTTTGCACGTGGTGCAGACGTAATCTATGGTAAAGATCATGTGATTCATGTTTCTGGTCATGCTAGCCAGGATGAACAGAAAATGCTTATTAATCTATGTAATCCTGTAAACTTTATGCCTTGTCATGGAGAGTACAGAATGCTTTTAAAACATGGTGAGACTGGTGTGAAGTGTGGGGTCGATCCTGATAAAATTTTTGTTATGGATAACGGTGATGTACTTGAGATGCAGGACGGTGTTTGTAAAGTCCAAGACAGAGTAGACGCTGGTATTCTACTCATAGATAATGATAATGTTGGAAGGCTAGATGATGACATTATCTTAGAGAGAAGAATGATTTTAAGTGATGGTTTTATTTTAGTCATCGCTAATATTAATGCCTATGGCAATTTCTGTGTAAAGCCAGAGATAGAAACTAAAGGTATTCTTCTTCCTAATGGATATGATGAGCATAGTTTTAGAAAAGAATTGATTGAGCTGTGTGGGAAAGCTGAAGAAGCTATGGAAGCGACTTTAGAAGGTGGCACAGTTAAGAATGTAGAAAAGTATTCAGTTAAATTGAAAACTTTAATTTCTCATAATATTTATAGTTTCCTTGATAACAGTGCTAGAAGGTATCCCTTGTTAGAAGTGATGGTACTTTCTAATAGTGGTGCTGTTAATGCTAGTGTTGCTGGGCTTTAATAGACCTATTGCGAAAGTTCTAATTAGTAAAATGCTATATATAGTTAAGAATACTTCATCTTCTAAAGTATAATTCCATGTTAAAATAAGCTCTGGCGTGTGTTCACACACTTTTACACTGTGAAATATCTAGATCATATTTTCGGATATCTATAAATTAAGGAGATAATAAATGCCTGTAGCTAATTACGAACAATACTGCGAAATGCTCGATAGAGCGAAAAAAGAAAAATTTGCTTACCCTGCGGTAAACATCACATCACTTGCGACTATTAACGCGACTTTAAAAGGTCTTGCTGAAGCTAAGTCTGATGGTATTATCCAGGTTTCTACTGGTGGTGCTCAGTTCGCTTCTGGTCTTGCTCAAAATGACATGGTTTTAGGAGCTATAGTTTTAGCTGAAGCTATTCATAGACTGGCTGAGAAGTATGATATTATGATCGCTCTTCATACTGATCACTGTCACCCTGCGAAAGTTGATACTTTCTTAAAGCCTCTTATTGAAGAGACTGCTAAGAGAAGAGCTGCTGGATTACCTAACCTTTTCAACTCTCACATGTTTGATGGTTCAGAATTACCATTAGCAGAGAACATGAAAATCTCTAAAGAGCTTATGGAGCTTTGCACTAAGAATGAAATTATTCTTGAAGTTGAGACTGGTGTTGTAGGTGGAGAAGAAGATGGTGTTGATAATTCAGACCAGCCTAACGATAAGCTTTATACTAGTCCTGAAGATATGCTTCAAGTTTGGAAAGAATTAAGCCCGATCAATGAAAGATTCATGCTTGCAGCTACCTTCGGTAACGTTCATGGTGTTTATAAGCCAGGAAACGTTAAGTTAACTCCATCTATCCTTAAAGATGGTCAAGCTGCGGTTCAGAATAAATTTGGTAAAGATCACTTACTAGTATTCCACGGTGGTTCTGGTTCTGATTTATCTGATATCCATGAAACACTTAATTATGGTGTTATTAAAATGAACATCGATACAGATACCCAGTACACTTTCACTAGACCTATCGTTGATCATATTATGACTAACTACGAAGGTGTTCTTAAGATAGAAGGTGAAGTAGGTAATAAGAAAGTTTATGATCCTAGATCTTACATCAAGAAAGCTGAAGAAAATATGTCTAAGCGTATCATCCAAGCTTGTGAGGACCTTAAATCTGCGGGAAAGTCTGCTAAAGCTCTTGCAGCTGCCTAGTTAGAAGCTCTAATTTATAATTAATTTGATTTACAATCCCCACCAAAATGGTGGGGATTGTATTATTTCTCATACTTTTAGTTTTTGGCTTAAAATAATTGATGCGTATATACGGTATGTGCTATTATAAACCTTGAGGTTAATTAGAATGTTAATGAACTTATTAAGGATGCCCTGCAAAACTCAATGTGAAAATTAAAGCAAATAAATTAGCAAAT
>CALBDR010000432.1 GCA_937927525.1 uncultured Candidatus Melainabacteria bacterium | reverse complement strand
GATATGAAAGGAGTTAAATAATCATGGGTAAAAGTAAATACTATAAGCATGGGCTAAAAATAGAAGATTACCCTTTGTCTTTGGGGATTCGGAATTTACCTGAGCCTGTATTAAATCAAGTTATTGATGAGATAGATTTTTCAGACCTTAATTTCTCAATTAATGTTGTTCTAGAATCACTAGCAAAAGCCATTCAAGAAAAGCACGGACAAGTTAAAAAGGAAGTTGAGACTTCGCCTTTGGGGAAAATCTCAGAAAAAAGTCGTCAAAAGCTAGCTGCTTTTGTTCCAAAAATAGTATGTCTACTAGATCTCGTGATATATAGGCAATACAGCTATTCTATTCTCAGTCTATCTCAGGTACTTATAAACTTGAATTATTTATGTGCAGATATATTATTCTCTCTTGCGAAAACTGCCATCCAAACTAAAGCAAAATATAGCTCGAAGCTAGCACATTTGAGAGCTTTAATAAAGCAAATGAAAATCAATTACAGAGGGAGTTTTAATCATGGATGAAATTAACTATGAATTTGAAGTGAAAAGTAGGCTTAATGTACTAAGGCTGGAAAATCTACTATCATCAGGACTGAGTTTTAAGCAACTTTATCTGGATGAATACCAGGATGGGCAAGGGGGCTGGCAAGTTCCCATCAAAGAGCCCTTAACTAGTGGTAAAGTGAAATACTTTAGAACCAGGCTTGATAAGCCAAAAGAAGGGCAACCGAGATATCTTCAGCCTGAAGGTAGAGGCTTGTTTCCATTTTTCCCAACAGGTCCTGACTGGAAAAGTATTTTTGAAGATACAAACTCTGATCTAATCCTTACGGAAGGAGAAAAGAAAGCAAGTAAGCTTGTGCAAGAGGACTTCCCTGCTATATCAATGCCAGGAGTTTATGCTTTTGCTTCTCCTAGTGTTTATAAATACCTAGAAAAGAATATCCAATGGGTTGGAAGAGATGTCTATATCGTCTATGACTCTGATTCTGCTTCTAATCCAAATGTTGCTCAAGCCATTGAAGATTTTGCACTTTACTTAAATAGCTTGGGAGCAATAGTTAAAAATATAGATCTGAATTCTTCAGTTATAAGTCGTAAAGGAGGCATAAATGAATAACTTACAACTGCAAAAAATGGGCATAGATGACTTCGCGGTTCTGTGTTCTACAAAATTCCCTGAAGAGATGTGGAATTTAATTATGGGAGCGAAAGACCCATTGGAGAATATTTTAAAATCTCCTAATGAAATCAATGGAATACTTGAATCTTTACGTATGCAGGCACCTAAACTCGATATAGAAAAACTCACACCAATATGCAAAGAATTTTTGAACTGGTCTGGTGACAGCACTTTTGCTTCAAATGAAGCTTTAGTACTATCATTTATCAC
>CALBDR010000431.1 GCA_937927525.1 uncultured Candidatus Melainabacteria bacterium | reverse complement strand
CAGTAGATGCACCTGTACCGCCGTCAGCAATTTCTAAATCAGTGATACCGGTAATAGTACCGCCAGAGATAGTTACAGTTGTAAAGGTTCCACCATTCGAAATAGTGGTTCCTGTAAAATCAATGCTGCCACCGGTTGATACTGTTAGACTGCTAAATGTAGCAGCGGCTGGTGTCGAACCGCCGATGATAGTGTTATCAATTGTTCCACCATTAATATCGGCGGTATCAGCTACTAGGGAATCAATGTTAGCTGTACCATCGATATATAGATCCTTGAACTCGAACGAGGATGAACCTAGATCTACATCATCATCGGTAAACGGTACGATAGCACCGTCTTGAATACTGATCTGACCTACAGAAGCAGCGCTGGATTCTACATAGAAGTTGATCTGGTTAGCACTGGTATCTACAAAGATAAGATTGTTCTGGTCAGAGTCAGCGATACGATCAATAGGCGGACCTTCAGCAGCAGTACCATCATGCTTGTGGCCGGTAGAGTTATTAAATGCAGCTAGGATCTGGTTAAACTCAGCATTAAGAGGTGGAGCGGATACGATCTCACCGTTTAGAATCTGAGCCAGAGATTGCCGTGTATAACCTGCCATTATCTATATCCTGCTTCTTGGAAAGTAAGGCCCCAGCCTTGAATGCTATAAGGTGCTTCTTGACCTATTGAGGTAATAACAAAGCTAACTGATCTACCTGAGCCTTGTATATTCTTTTCTAGAACGGGACTACTAGAACCGCCAAAAGTAAAGGTTGACCCATAGGTTCCTCCGGTAGAGAAATAACGAAGGATTGCACCTTGAGTGGAAAGACCGTAAGAGTTAGGATTATATTTGTTAGGGTCATCCCAATCGTAATACACCGCTAAGTTAAACTCTGACGTACCTTCTGGTCGAGTATAGATAGATAGTTTATGAAATACCTTACGTCGTTCTGTACTATCAAAATAGAAGAACGGGGTAGCGTAGATAGCAATAACATCTGCACCGTTAAACGAGTTACCCGACTCCTGCTTAAATACGTATCCGTCTAGGTCTCCATGAACCGTGGTCTCAATACTGTTGATGGTGTCCGAGTAAGCCACGAATGACCGAATGCCTAGTAGTTCTCCGAACTCCCATCCGACGCTGTTATTAGCAAACCGGAGACCTCCGATAATACCGAAAGCGTCGGTCACGGAACCGGTTTCACTAGGGAAGAAATATCGAAACTGAGACTTGTTCTTGATAACTACAGAACTCATCAAATCCAGATCATAGTTTTCAGGAAGGGCTTGTAGGATCTGTTGAATCGGTTTAGATACAGTCTGTAGTTCGATATCACCGATACGGGCTGTACCCTGGATAGGTCTGATACCGTCTGATGCCAGGAATAAGATATCACCACCGATCTCGATAATACTATCAGAAGCGATACAACCGATATTACT
>CALBDR010000430.1 GCA_937927525.1 uncultured Candidatus Melainabacteria bacterium | reverse complement strand
ATAATAGGTTTATCAATAGCCACAAGATAGTCAGGCTTAAAGTCTCGATACAGCGCATTACAGCCGTAGATAGTACCGTAAGGTCTTAGCGATTCAAGATCAAAACCATCACGTGACTTGCCATTACCAATAATAAAAGCTCTAGTAGAGGTCTTCGAGTTGCTCATAGTCGTCATAATCTATAGCACGCTTAATGTCTTGCTTGAAGCGGCGTCTCTTTTCACTGAGAATAGGCTTCTTGCTCATTTTGTCAATCTTAGCATCACTGTAGTCAGCATCATAGTTCTTACGGCGATACGTTTGGGCTGATTTACCACCCCTTGGTTTGGTCGGGGAAGGCTTGTTGGACCAATTTTTTTGTGATTCCATTGAAAGGTAACTTCTTGTCCTTTATTGAGATTAATAGTTTAGCATCGTTAAAGTCCATTGCCTCTAACATTTCAATAAACATTGTCTCTCTACGGAGAGGCTTGATTGCCTTCCCTTCGGCAGTGTTTACGAAATACTGAAGACGTCTCCAATCGGCCTTTAACACATGCTGTAAATCCGCTTCTTTAGGAGCGGGGTTATATGGAGGTGCACCTTCTGGTACTAACCACTTCCATCCTGGGTTAAAAGCAAAGTCAAGAAGAGTACGAAACGCATTCTCTTTTGCATATTCTTGCATCAGAGCGATCTTCTCTTTGTTAGTCTTTGCTCTATGTACATTCTGAAATTGCTCGTATACGCTCAAATTCATTTAGAACTCACTTATGTTTTCCATTAGGTTTCGAAGTTTTCTACTAATAAAATAATTTAGCAGTTTGCTTCGGTCTTTTACATCATAATTTTCATATGCATTAACGATAGTACTCTGAAGGTCTTCAGGTACAAGCGATAGATCAACTAACTGACGGTTACGAGCGTAGTTGCGTCTAATCTCATCGCTAATCGTTTCGCACGTTTCAATATTAGTATTAGCGATCTGTTCAATAAGCTTCTTACGCATAGGCTTTTGACGATCACCGTTCACAAAGCAAGCATCGGATGAAGCGACATTAGGAATACCATCGCCTCGGTCACCTTTAACGATATGCTCTTTTAGATAGAGCTCAGCGTCAGCAGTACGAATATACTTCTTAAGAATAGGACTATACTGCTTGACATTATTATATACTTGCAACTGCATAAAGTCTTTATCACTAGAGAGAATCAAAATCTTATCTCTCTTATCATGATATTTATGAACTAGAGTACCTATGATATCGTCTGCTTCTGCTCCTTCAATAAGCATAGTCTTATAAGGAAAGAACTCGATAAGTTCGCTGCGTACGGTATCTAGAGTATTAAACATCGTACTCCAATCAACACCGGACTTTTCGCGATCTTTCTTACGACCAGCTTTATAGAAAGGAAAGACGTCGCGTCTCCAGTACTTCTTACTATCACAGCAGATGATTACTTCATCATGATCTTCTCTAAACTTCAGAACATTGAGCCTGATAGTATTGAGGATCATATGCCTGAGAAGGCCTTCCTCTAGATGCACATTAGTATGTGCGCCAACTTGCGTCATAAAGTTGCTAATGACGACTTGATTAAAGTCAATAAGTAGCACAGTTTCACCTTAGTTTCAATTTATTCATGTTATAGTATAGTAGCTACTTACGCAGAAGTCAACTCTTTAGTATACTTTTCTGCTAACCCAAGCATTACAGATATGGAGAGCTCTTACTCTAATTGCGGGAGGAGGGGTTGGATCGTTAGTGAACTGACTCATACATCTTTCACGCAGTACACGGG
>CALBDR010000429.1 GCA_937927525.1 uncultured Candidatus Melainabacteria bacterium | reverse complement strand
GACTAAAACTAAAAGCCCCTAGACGAGTAAACTTAATGTTCCTCTATGCCATTTACACAGGACTTCAAGGAAGACACTTTAATTCACTAACTCTTGAAGAAAAGGGGAAATTAAAAAATGAAGCTAATTCTAAACTAGAGCAAATTCGCTTAGAAAAGCAGGATGCTTCATAATAAAAAGATTCACGCTACTATTTCTGTACAGATGTTAAATTATACTTAATTTTGGTACAATATAATTAGTGGCATATCTTGTACGAAAATTAAGTAACACTTTAAAACAAACCATTAAAGAAGCTCCCGTAATTTTATTAACAGGCGCTAGGCAATGTGGCAAATCAACTTTGCTAACTAAACTTTTTCCAGATTATAAATACGTCACACTAGATGATTTGAGCCTAAGATCTCAAGCAAAAGATGACCCAGAACTGTTTTTGAGTTATCACAAAAAACCTATAATTATTGATGAGATTCAAAATGCTCCTGACCTTTTATCATACATAAAAATAGCCGTAGATAAAGACAGAAAGTATGGATCATTCATTCTTACAGGCTCACAGCAGTTTGACTTAATGTCTGGAGTCTTCGAGAGCTTAGCGGGGCGCCTTGCCATAGCGTCTTTGAGTCCATTTAGTATTGAAGAACTTTATAAGAAAAAAGAAGTGCCAATTTGGTCTGATATAGTCGCGCGGGGCTTATTCCCTGAACCATATTTAAACGAGGAGCTGGATTCATATAAGTGGTATCTGCGCTATTTAGAATCACTTTTAAATAGAGACATCAAGCAAAATCTTCGAGAAGATAAGCTTGGTAGCTTTGAGCAATTCATAAAGCTTGTGATGACAAGAACCGCACAGGAATTAGTTTTTGCAAACTTAGCTAAAGAGATCGGAGTAAGTGCTCTTACCATTAAAAATTGGACTAGTCTTTTAGAGAGGTCACAAATCGCTTTTTTACTTCAACCTTACTTTACAAACTTAGGTAAAAGAATCATAAAAACACCTAAAATTTATTTTATAGATTCTGCTATAGCAGCTTATCTCACAGGACATAGAGACGCTCTTGCTATCAGAGAGGGAGTTATGGCAGGTCATTTATTTGAGAACCTTGTGGTGCTTGAGGTTTACAAGTATTTCAATAATCGAGGAGAAAAAGCTCCTATATATTTCTTTAGAGATAATCATGGATTAGAAGCTGATTTAGTAATCGAAATTAATAATCAAACAATTTTCGTAAAAATCAAGATCACAGCTGATCCAGAGAAACATCACTATAGTAATTTAGAAAAATTAATTAAGCTAAAACCAGGTTCTAAAGGACTTTTCCTTTGTAATAAAAAAACATCCATGGCACTTACTAAAGATATTGAAGCTATCCATTGGACTAAGGTCGCTAGTTACTTAGACGAGCAAACTCACTCACAAGATCAACAGTCTGAATGTCAGTCTCAGACTTAGCATCTAAAATTTGATCAAACTTTTGCTCAAAAGTTCCACGACTAATTAATCTATGAATAAAGACATCTTTAGTCTGTCCGATTCTGTAGATCCTGTCACTAGCTTGGTTTTCTTGTGCTTTATTCCATGTAAAATCATAATGCACTAAGTGATTTGCTTGAACTAAGTTCAAGCCCGTTCCACCAGCCTTAATAGTAATAATTAAAATCTGTTTCTCGGGAGATTCTGCAAATTCACTCAGACTATCAGCTCTTTTTTTAGCACTCAAACCACCATGATACAAAAGTGTTTCATGCTCTAAAGCTTTATCTATAAACATTTTCAGATCTTCAGCAGTTTCTTTAAACTGAGTGAAAATCACTACCTTTTCGCCAGCACTTAAAATAGGTTTTAGAATATTTGATAATTTATCAGCTTTAGCTGAATTCTCAGGACTATTTAGAAGCAGAGTTAAATCTCTTAAACACTGTTGCACTAAGCGAACTTTTTCTACGGGACTTGCTGATTTCAAATTCACTAAAAATTCTTTATATCTATTCTGATAAACCTCTTTCTGTTCAGGTTTTAAGCTAAGAATATGAGTCTCAACATTTTTCTTCACAAAATCCTCTGCTAAAGCAGCAGAAGACTTCTCTCTTCGAAGCATAAATGGTGCTATTACATGCTCAAGGTTTTTCATTTTAGATTTTTCACGATATTTTTCTACTGGAATAGCGAACTCATAAGTAAACTCTTTTAGAGAGCGAAGGTAATTAGGGTTAATGAAATCAAAAATAGTCCATAAGTCACTGAGCTTTTTCTCGACAGGAGTTGCCGTTAAAGCAATTCTATATTTAGCTTGAAGACTTCTTACTAACTGTGATTGCTTAGAACTAGGGTTTCTAATATTATGAGCCTCATCTACTATTAAAGTTTCCCAATTATAATCTCCTAGGATCTTTAGCTTATGCCTAAAACTCGTATAGGAAGAAACTAAGACATGGACTGCCTCTAAGTCATCTTTAGATTTAATATCTTGGATTGCTTTAACTTTTAATCGAGGAGCGAATTTTACGCATTCATTGATCCAGTTTTTAGTTAAAGAGCTTGGGCAGAGCACTAAAGAAATATTTTTTAAGCTTGAATCATTATCTAAATATATCTTAGTAAGAAGAGAAATAACCTGTAAGGTTTTCCCTAAACCCATATCATCAGCTAAACAAGAACCAAAACCTTTCTTGTAATTTTCATAAAGCCAATTAAAACCTTCTATTTGGTGAACTTTCAGCTTCGCGTCTAAAGTCTTAGGTATAACTTCTTCATTCTGTAAATTTTTACTTGCAAAGAAATCCTCGAAATATGAATCTAATTTCTTGTTCCTGACGAGACTTAAACCTTCAGAGTTGCCTATACGATAGTGATAAAGAGCATCCCAGAAATTAGACAGCTTCGGTATCTCCAAAGAAGAGCGTTTCAGGAGCTGCTCTTTATCCTTAGATGCTAATAAAGTATATTTAGCATCATAAAAGAATAACTCACTAGGATTCTCTTTAAGTAAATTCTGAAAAGTGTTTAACGATATAAATTTATCACCCATTAAAACTTGATATTCAAATCTATAGTTTGAATCATTCCCCACATTCAGTTTCAGGCACAAGCTAGGTTTAATAAGGTCTTTTAAAGATTCAGGCAAAGCGAGATCTAAGCCTAGAACTGGCAAAATGTGATCTGCCTTAATTAACAAATCAGCTAAAGCATTTAAACTTAAATTTGGCTTAGCTTTAGCTTCAGTACTAACAATTTGCTTTAAAGCTGGCACATAGTCTTGAAGTAGATAGAGTTGTTTATATAGACCTTCAATCCTCTCTGGACTAAAGTTACTTTCTAAATTTTCTTTACTCAAATCAAGATGCAGTCTCTCTCTAGCTTCAGAGAGAAGATCTAATAAATTCAAACTCAAGCGAAATGAATTTTTAGCTTCTTCTTCAAGCGACAATAATGGTCTTAAATCAAAATTCTGTAACTCTAGCTTCCCTAACCAAAGAGCACTTGCATTAATATTATTCTCTTCACTTAAAGTCTCAGCCTTATATTTTTCATCTATTAAAAATGCTTTACGGAAGTTACTTTTAGGAAAACCTTTTAGATTTTTCACTAAGTCTTTTACTAAAAAGTTCACTATATAGCTAAGAAGTTCATTTAAAGCTACTTTTGATCGAATGAAAAAGTCTTCTGGACATAATTTATAAAGCTCAGATAGTCTTAAACTAAGCTCATCATTATTAAATATCGGTTTATAACGAATAAAAATAGCGCCTGTATCATCATTAACTATTTCTGGGAAATAAGTACCATTTTTACAAATCAAAACTGCTGTTTGCAGCATCAATAAAGTAAAAGAAAGTTTATTTGAATAAACACTGTTTAAATCTTGATTTAAAGAATAACGCAATAACTTTTTAATCGGAATGGAGAATTGAAAAAGTTCAGAATAACTGATAGCTTCAGGGTTGAGACTAAGCTCCAAGTCAGTCTCTGCTTTCCTATTTCTAGATTTATCTAGCCATTTTTCATATAAACTATCAGCTTTAGTTGCAGCTAGATTATATATTTCAAGCAAAAATTGCTTAAAGTCTAAATCTTCATCAAAGCTAGGTTTATCTTCAAGTAAGCTCAGAGCAGAATTATAATCAAAATTAAGCCCAGAAAGATCCTGGTTATAATCTTTAGGTCCTGAAAGATTCTCTAAATCAGGCTGAGGACTAATTAAACAAGCGATAATATCTTCAAAACTTCTTAAATTAGTCTCTTTGTCAGTAAAACTCAGCTCAGAAATCAAATCTTCTAAACCACGGAAATTAAGCCAGAGATTAGCATCTTTATCAATTTCAGCAGCAAATTTATAAATTAAAGCAAGACTATACTCACAAAATTCACCAGCCTTAGGAAAGCTTGAGTTAGAACTATGGCTAGATCTAGATTTATAACTATTAATATCAGGAGGAATTAATTCAATATTTAAGTTCAACAACTCTTCATTTAAGATACTCGGTAATTTCCCTAAAGCTATTTCAGTCAATACCAAAGAACTTGAAGCTAAAAATTCTTTGCAGTGACTTAGATCGAGTTCACTTAAAGGTTCAAGAGCAAATTCAACCCTAATATTTGCGTTATTTTCATCGCTAACACGAGCTAAAACAGAGCCTGAACTAATAGAGATGTCATTAAACTCAGCAGACGAGCTTAATTCTCGAGCTTTTCTGACTATATCTTCATCTAAATCTTGAAAAACAAATAAAAACTCTTTAGACCACCAAGAGCTAAGGGAATTATACTTTTTAGTTTCATTCTTTATCCCCAAAGGCATTATTATGACATTATATTATATTACTGTCTTTAAAATGGTAGCTGGAGGCGGGCTCGAACCGCCGACCTGAGGGGTATGAATCCTCCGCTCTAGCCAACTGAGCTATCCAGCCGCGAAATTTGATTTTAACATGTGAAACTATAAAACTATTAATAATAGTGAAAAAAAATAATATTTTAGGAAGTTATATAATGATAGTAATGAATATGAGCTTACTTAAAGAAAATATCAGCCTTGAATCTAAAGGTTTAATAAGCCGAAATCAGATCACAGCAAACATTAAAGCTAACGATAATTTAGGGATTAGATTCACTGTAAATAATTCTGAACCAGTCTTGGCGAATGTTGACAGCATAAGCTCTACCCAGCGAAACACGGTAATAAGTAACGGCACGAATACTATTTGCCTTACCGAACATTTTATGGCGGCAGCTGCTCTTGTTAATCTTAATAACGTTGATATAGACTTAAGTGACCAAGAATTACCATTTGGAGATGGCTCTTCAAAATTGTGGATAGACCTTTTTAAAGAAAAGAGCTTGGTCAGTTCTGAAAAGCTTGAATCTAAGCTAGAGCTTAAAGAAGAGATTAAAATAGTTGACCCTGAAAAACCACATAGATATATAATCGCAAAGCCGATTTCTAATAATTTTAAAGCGACTTACCAAATGAACTGGGATCATCCTAAAATCGGTGAACAAAGCTTTAGCTGGCAGTTAGGGGAAAATGATATCGAAGATATCTCTGATGCTAGAACCTTTAGTACAGAAATGGAAAATCAAATGCTTGGTTTAAGTGGCTGGATAGTAGGAATAACTGAAGATGACTTTACCATGCCACTCAGATTTTCTGATGAACCTGCTCGCCATAAGGTTTTAGATTTGATTGGGGACCTTTATTTATCTGGAATTAATCCATTACTTATCAAAATGGAAGTGATCAGTAATCAAGCTGGGCATCATTTAAACTCACTATTAGCGACAGAAATCAAGAAACAATTAACATGAATAAATTCGCAAAATACTTTTTTATAATTTGTATAATATTTTTCTCAAGTGAGTTAAAAGCTTTTGCTGATGAGTATTTATTAAGTATCAGTGGTGAGAACTTGAGTAAAATCTCAGCTCTAAAAATCACCTTAGATATAAACCCTAATGAATTCTGTGAATTAGATGAGGAAATTAATATAAGTAACTCAAATATTGCCTTTAAAAGTGTAAACAAACAAGGTTCATTCATTAGTATTCTATTTAATAACCCAGAAGATAAATTTATTACACAAATAAATATTCATGGGAAGATTAATCGTAATAACTATGGTGAAGAACTTTCAGTAGCCATTAAAGAAGTAGATTATATAGCAAAATTTGCTGAAGAAGTTGACCCAGAACTAATTCAATCTAAAATCAAAATTATAAAAAAAGATGAACAGTTACCTTTCTACGGTATCAGCAAAGCTGAAATTCTTGGACCAAATCCTAGAATCTTTTCTAAATCAATGCTGGTAAGTATAGGTAATATTGAAACCTATGGTTTTAATCTAAATAAAACAGTAAAAAATGTAAAAATCAACGACAAAGAAGCTGAATTGATTAACGATAAAATAATCATCGCGAATTTAAACTTTACTGAAATTCCAGAATCAGGGAAAATCCCCATCAATCTATCATTAGAAGTTGCAGGTAAAACCGTGCAAAAGTCTATTGACACCATTAAACTTCTAGATGCTATTGATTTGAACTAAATCTGCCTTATAATATGACCTGGTAATTAAATACTTTATGTTTGAAAAAATATCAGATAGATTAAAAGCAAGAGCTGAAAAGATAAAAATGATCGGCTTTGATGTCGATGGAGTTCTCACAGATGGCTCCCTTTACATAGGTAAAGAGGGGGAACTAGTTAAAAGATTTTATGCTTTAGATGGTTTGGGGATGAAGCTTGCTATGCAATTCGGGATTAAAGTAGCGGTAGTTTCTGCTCGCCACAGCGAGCATACTATTAATCGTTGCACTGATTTAGGTTTAGAAGAAATTCATGTCGGCGTTGAGGATAAATTATCATGTGTACATGATCTTTTGGCGCGCCATGAATTAAAGTTCGAAGAATTTGCTTTTATCGGAGATGACAGTATCGACGTTACAGTTTTAGAGCTCGCTGGACTTTCTGGGTGTCCACCAGAATCTCATTACTCAGTCTTTAAGCATATACATTACATCACAGAGCGTGCTGGTGGACATGGAGCTGCAAGAGAGTTTATAGATTTAGTCCTTGCTATGCAAGGGAAAATTCCTTTAAGTTAACTGAAAGCTATTTTTGCTAGAATTAATATCTATGAAGATAAGTGGAAATTTACTTAAAGTTCTTAAATCTAACATAGATACTGATCAGATCATCCCAGCTAGACACCTTACTGGTATCAGTAAAGATGGTCTCGGTAAATTCCTATTTGAGGATGTTCCTAATAACCCACTAGATGCTATCACTCATGAAAATGCTAAGTTCATTTTAACTTTAGAGAACTTCGGCTGTGGCTCATCACGTGAACATGCAGTATGGTCTATTTTAGATAGAGGTTTTCAGGTAGTGATCGCAGCTAGCTTTGCTCGAATTTTTGAAGAGAATTGTTATAACAACGGTGTTGTTCCTGTTAAATTAACAGTAGAAGAAATTGAAGAAATTAATAAAGTGACTAATGATGAAACAGTTTTAGAACTTGATGTTGAGACTCAAGTACTAACTGTAGCTGGAAAAGAATATAAGTTCGAATTAGATGAGCTAAAAAAAGAGTTTATTCTTAAAGGTGGCTTTATGAAGTTCTTAGATGCTAAAGTGCCTGGCATTAAAGAGTGGGCTACTGCTAATAGTAAGTAATTTTAAATAATTTGCTTAACGCAGCTATTGATCCTCAGAAGGCATCCTAATATTAAATTGTTTTATGGGGGTTAAGAGCAAGGCTTGCAAATCTTGAGAAAGCTGAGTTGACCTGAGGTCAATGATGATTTCGAATGATTTGTGTAACGCAGCTATTGATCCTCAGAAGGCAATTTATAACCCCAAGGGCAGTTATGACAGCCTGTCATACAACACCCAGAAGCCATCGCTGACTCTTTAGCATCCCATTTCTTTTCGATTTTATATGTTTCATCATCAGAGTCAGAAGTTTCACTTGTAACAAAAACAGTTTGTGAGCGTTCGATTGCTCTCATGGTAAAGAATTCTTCCATTTCTTTATCGAAATCATCTGAAGATTTGATGGCATCAGCTGGTTTTTTGTTTGAATCTTCACTCATATTAGAATTATAACTCTAATTATTTACTCTCAGCCGCCAGCGCCTCAAGCTGAGCTGACTGATCATAGGAAACTAAAGCATCAATTACGATAACCAGTTCACCTTCAATAACCTTATTAAGTGGAAAATTCTGTTTAATTCTATGATCAGAGACTCTGTCATCTTTATAGTTATAAGTTCTAATCTTTTCTTCACGCCCCCCAGTTCCAACTTGGCTTTTACGGGCGTCACGCTGCTCAGATTCACGCTTTTGAAGCTCCATATCGTAAAGCTTTGCTTTAAGGCGTTTCATCGCTTTTTCACGGTTTTGGAGTTGGGATCTTTCTTCTCTACACTCAACAACAATTCCTGTAGGTTTATGCTCTAAACGAACCGCACTTTCGACTTTATTTACATTTTGTCCACCAGCGCCACCCGCTCTACAAGTAGTAAGAAGAATATCTTCTTGGCGCATTTCGATATCGATATCATCATCAACCACCGCTAAAATCGCAACAGTAACAGTACTAGTGTGAACTCTACCTTGAGATTCAGTAGCTGGAACACGCTGAACACGGTGAACTCCAGACTCGTACTTTAATTTACTGTAAACATCTTCACCTTTAACTTCGAATACGACTTCCTTATAACCGCCATGACCAGAGTCATTAAAGTCAGACATGCTGTGAGACCAGCCTTGGTTATCACAATAACGGCAGTACATTCGATAAAGATCACCTACGAAAATCGCGGCTTCATCACCACCAGCACCTGCACGGATCTCAACAATTACGTCTTTATCATCGTTAGGGTCTTTAGGGAGTAATAGAACTTCTAATTCATGTGCTAGCTTAGGAAGCTTCTCTTCTGCTTCAGCAAGCTCCAGCTCCGCCATTTCCTTCAGTTCAGGATCTGACTCATCTTTCATCATCTGCTTAGCATCATTCTGTTGCTGAACAAGTGATTTATAATTTCTAAACTTTTCTGTAGTTTTTTCAAGTTTTTTAAAAGCTTTGGTAAGCTTTTGAAACTCTTTTTGGTCCTGAATTACAGCTGGGTCAGACATCTTAACCTTATATGACTCGAAAGTCGACTCAGTGTCTTCAAGTTTTTGGTAAAGTTGAGAGTTGATCATAATGAGAAACTAATAGATTATAGCATTTATAGGAATTTTTCGTAATACGGGAAATTGTAGAAAACTTATCCTGAAGCATTATAAAGACTTTGATATTATAGAATGATTCAATATGGAAACAATGAGTAAAGTCAGTGATGCCTTGTTACCCTTCAGTGTAGAGGCTGAACAAGCAGTTTTAGGGGCGGTTTTAGCTGATGCTCAGTGCTTAATCAAAGTAACTGAACTAATTCCAGACAAAAAGTCTTTTTATAAAACTGCCCATCAATTAATCTATGAATCTTATCTGAGACTCGCCGAAAAAAATGAAAATATAGATTTAATTACTGTTTCAGAATTTTTAAAGAATCATGAACAACTTCAAGAAATTGGTGGAAGATCATATTTGGCTGAACTCACCAATGCTGCACCTGTAGCAGCAAATGCTGAATATTATGCCCAGATCGTTAAAACTAAAGCCATTCATAGAAATATGATTAACGCTGGAAACCAAATCGTAGAGCTAGGTTACAAAGCAGATGAAGATTTAGATATTTTAGTAGATAAAGCTGAGCAGGTAATTTTCAACTTAGCCCAAAATAAATCAAAAGAATCTTTAACCCATATTGAAAATATTCTTACTGATAGCTGGGAGCAGTTAGAGGAAAGAGCTGCAAATAAGAATATGATCACTGGTCTTGGTACTGGCTTTTATGACTTTGATTCCTTTACAAATGGTCTTCAGAAGAGTGATTTAATTATTTTAGCCGCAAGACCTGCTATGGGCAAGACTTCACTTGCGTTAAATTTAGCTGAGAACTGTGCGATCATTAATAATGTACCTGTAGCCATTTTTAGTTTAGAGATGGGGAAAGAGCAGCTAGTTCAAAGACTTCTCTGCGCAAGGGCTGAAATTGATAGCTCAAGAGTTCGAACTGGACAGTTACGTGAAGATGACTGGGCACGTTTAGGTGCAGCGATGGGAGAACTTGGTGAAGCACCTATATATATAGATGACTCTGCTGGAGTGACCGTTATGGAGCTTAGAGGTAAATGCAGAAGACTAAAAGCACAACATGGTAGTCTTGGCTTAGTGATTATAGATTACCTTCAGTTAATCGAAGGTAGAAATAATAATGATAACCGTGTTAACCAAATGTCAGAGATCTCTAGAGGCTTAAAACTTTTAGCACGTGAACTGAATGTTCCGATCATAGCGCTTTCACAGCTATCAAGAGCGGTTGAATCTCGTCCAGATAAGCGTCCTATGTTATCTGATTTGAGAGAATCTGGTTCTATCGAACAAGATGCTGATATCGTCTTAATGATTTATAGAGATGATTATTATAATCCAGAAACAGAGAAGCCTGGAGTTGCAGACTTAATTCTGGCGAAACATAGATCAGGACCGGTAGGTAATATTGAGCTTCTGTTCCAGTCTAATATTACTAAGTTTAAGAATCCAGCTAGGGTTTAGAGCTGTTAAAATAAAGCCATGACAAAAAAATCTATAGTTTTATCGATAGCAGTAATTTTTGTTTTTGTATTTGTTTTTGAGATGATTTTTCATGGCTTCCTACTGAGAGATTTATATATCGAGACAGCTACTTTATGGCGTAGTCCGCAAGAGATGCAGAGCTTTTTCCCACTAAGCACTGGTGTACAAATACTTTTCACTACTGTATTCGTTCTTTTTTATAATTTTATAGTTAAGGATTTTAATATTAGATCAGCTTTAACTTTCGGTGTTTTTATCGGTCTGTTATTTGCTATTAGCCAATTCGGGCTCTATGCTTATATGCCTATTCCTATTGGTTTAGCTCTGGCTTGGTTTGTAGGTATATTTATAGAAAGTGTTTTAATAGGTTTAATTATCGGGCTTATGAATAAAAGGTAGCCAAGAATTAGTATCCAAACATCTCATTTAGTAAAGTACATAATTTTTCAGCAGCCTTAGAGCTAATTGCTCCCATTTTAGAAACAAGTCTCTGTTTATCAATTGCTCTAATTTGATCTAAAACGATTTGACCATTTTTCTTCTGAAAAGTGTGATTAACACGAGTGGGATAATTCCTTACAGAAGAAGTTAAGGGAGCGATAATTACGGTCCCTAAATATTTATTCATTTCATCAGGTGAAATAACCACAGCAGGTCGTGTTTTTTTAATTTCATTACCTAAAGTAGGATCTAAGTTCACCCAAAAAACATCAAATCTTTTTACAGAATCTACCATGTCCATTCATCAAGATCCCAATCATTTTCAAGATTTAATAAAGCTTTATTGACTTTATTATCAGAACTGTCAAGTTCCTCATAAGAAGCGTTTTCAAAAGCTTTTCCCCAGCCTAAGCGCCTTCCTTTAAGCTTCGATAAAACTAGTTTATCATCAACTAACTCAACTTCTAAATAATCAGGATCAGAAATATGATTGACTTTGCGTGCTGCAACTCCC
>CALBDR010000428.1 GCA_937927525.1 uncultured Candidatus Melainabacteria bacterium | reverse complement strand
TCAAGTTGAAGATTCGTAACGTCGAAGGGTATCGTAACTACGATAAGTCTGAGTTCGAGTCACCAGAAGCTCTTGCTGATGATGAGACGATGGAAGAGATTTGGAACAAGCAGACTCCTCTGTCTGAGTTCACAGATCCATCTAACTTCAAGTCATACGAAGAGTTGGAAGCAAAGCTCAATCGAGTTCTTGGACTTGATGGGAATAGCACCTCTCGGTCACAGACTGTAGAGGACGTAGAAGATGTAGCACCAGCTCCATCAGTCAGTCGTACAGCTCCTGCTCCGGAAACGAAGTCTACTCAGGAAGATGAGATTCCATGGAACACTGATGACGATGACGACTCTATGTCATTCTTCGAGAAGTTGGCTGAAGATTAATTAACACTTTGTTTTAGTTACACTAAATAGTTTTTCTAAAACAGTAGACTCCCATTCAGTATGATGAGATAATGTTTATATTGAATGGGAAGGAGTTAAATATGAAGACAGTAATTATCGCTCTCGGAATGTTGTTATCAGCAACAGTCAGTGCTCAATCTTTTAACCAGGTTGTCACCGGTACAGTCACTGGTGTCTATCCTCAATACCAAAGTGTTGTCAATAAAGTACCACGTCAGACATGTACTGTTGTTGATGTTCCTGTCTACGGTCAGGGTCAAGCATCTACTGGTGATGTCGTCATGGGTGCCGTGATTGGTGGTGTGATTGGTAACCAGATTGGTGAAGGTCGTGGTAAGGATGCAGCGACTGTGTTAGGAGCTATTGTGGGTGCTGACAAAGCAAACAAGAATGCTCAACGAAATGGTGGTGTTGTTGGTTATCGTCAAGAAGAGCGTTGCCAGACTACCTATGAGCGTGAATACACTCAGCAACTAACTCACTACAATGTTACAATTGATGCGAATGGTCAACAGATTCATGCTCGTATGAATCGTAAGTTAAATGTTGGCGATGAGATTCAAGTAACAGTAAAGTCTACTTTTATTATTCGTTAATAATATCCAGAGTACTGGTTCTGTACTCTCATAAACGATGGTTCGGAAGATCTTGCACTAGGTGTTCCAGCCATCGTTTTCTTATTGCTGACGTTTGTGATATTAGTTGTAGGTGCATTCGTAGTCTGTGGTGCTACTACAACTGGAGGAGCCTTTTGAGCACTCGCAATGGTAGCTGATGCTTGTTCGATAGGAGCATTTAAAAATTTATTAGGAGCAGCACTTAGAACCTCTTCTATCGCAGTTATCTTTTCAGGAGTGGTACCATCTTCTTTCATCATTTGTAATGCTTCTTGCAACATTGCATTCACTTTTGCAATAAGTGAATCACTACTTGATATGACTGAAGGCATTTCATCAACACCAGTAAGATTTCCTGCTAGTAGGTCAAGTGCATTCTTAGCTTTGATTTCAGCTTGTGTCATGTTTAAATTAAAATCAGGATTATTAGCCATAAACTCAGCCAGTAGATCGTCATCTTCTCCATCGTTAACTTTATTGGTAATCTGCAAATCAGGTACGCCTGCGAGTGTAGCATCAGCTCTGACGGATGTTCCTGTCCGCTCACCAGTTTGCAAATCACTAAATTGTGTTACTTCTCCAAGAGAGAAATCAAATCGTGTTTGTCTTTCTCCAGCGCCTTCACCTTTGTAAGTATCTTTAATCGTTAAACCTTCTGCCATTTTTGGCTGCGTATAAGATACTACTTCACCAGTTTCATCAAACACATATTTACCAAATACCCCTGATACAGTTCTAGTACCATCACTTCTAAATGTCTCTCTACTTCCATCTTGAAGCTCTCGAGTTAAAGAAATTTCACCGTTACTAATATTTACATCAAAACCTTGCTTCTGGTATTCCGTTAGCTGCTTATATACATTAGCAGGAAGTACTGTACCATCACTTTGAGGAATGAATAATTCTGGTC
>CALBDR010000427.1 GCA_937927525.1 uncultured Candidatus Melainabacteria bacterium | reverse complement strand
TTCGTGTAAGTTCATTTGAAACTCCTATTACTTAATTTTTTCTAACGTGATTAGAAACTGCATCAACATACTTTTTAATATTTCCGTCCACATATTTAGTATTTTCTTCAACTTCAACTTGTTCATCTAAGTAGAATGCATTATTAGAAATATCTTTCAAGTGAGCAGATGTGTCATAACCTTCAGTTACGAATCGTGACTTAAGTACATTAAGCTTATCCGATAACATCTTTGCATCATCTGCATCTACATTCTCAGCAAGAGTTCTCAATTTTTCCCTTTGCATTAAAGGAAGGTCTGCTGATACAGCTTCGAACACCAATGCTTTTTCAAGCTCATTAATATGTGCACGCTGAGACATGTTCTTTTTAATCTGCTCATTCAGGTCTGATTTGGCCTGATCGAGTTCTTGATATGATTCTGTAACTAGATCGATCTGATCATCATTGATTGCAAAATTGTAGGATCTAATAACATTAGAAATATCAGTGATCATATTTTCATAAAGATCACTCTTTAATCCGTTTTCAATAGCTAACTGATTTTCAGCAATGTATTCGTTTACTGCATCAGTCAAATAATCGTTAATAGACTCTTGAAGTTGATCTACTTCTCTCTTAAAGTTAATCTCAAAATCTTCAGTGAGTTCTTCGATGAGATCAGCTTCTACTTCTTTCATCTTAGTTTGAATAGTAGCTTCATAAAGTGCTGCAGCTCTATTTTTTACATCTTCAGAAAGCTCTTCACCAGCGAAGATAACATCTACAGCTTCTTTAGCAAGAATTGTAGAATGGTTAACTGGAGCAGCTTCATCTGGAATAGCATCTGGAGCTTCTTCAGGCTTAGCTGGCTGACCTTCTGGAGCCGGCTGTGCAACAGTAATTAAAACATCGTTTAATTTTTTTTCATTAGCAGTCATCGCAACATTAATCACAGCAGCAATTTTATCTGCTCTGCTCATACCTTCTCCAACGACTTGATCCTGAGGACGCTGTCCATGAGAATCCGTAGGAGCAGAAGTAACCAATGAAGAAGAGAGCTGTGGTGTTGGCTCTTCAGCTGGTTGAATAGGTGCTTGTTCATTAATCTTTTTTCTACGTGCCATTTTAAACTCCTTTATTGAGTATATTTATTTAGATAATTTTTTGAGGAAATCCTCAAATAACGAAAGTTTAGCTTCTGAAGTCAGTTCTCTTTTTCTCACTTTTTCCTCAACAATATTCTCATAAGTCTCAATTGTAGAAGCCTTTAAAATTCCATTGTCCCAAACCCACTCAACACCTTCCATAATACCGTTAACAAAAGCATCTGGAGCAGATGGATCTGCTACGATGTCTGCTGCAGTGGCCAAAGAAAAATCATCCTGTACTTCCTGGAACTCGCCTCTTGATTTCAGCGATCCCATTCCTCTAGTAGATACGCCTAAAGAAGCACCTTCATCAATAAGAGACTTAACAATTTTACCGTTTGGTGTATCCATAATCTTAGCTACACCAATATAATTATCACCATCTTCCTTAAGTTCTACAATCATGTGAGAAACTCTATCAAGATTGATAGTAGGACCATCAGGGTGACCAAGTTCACCAAAAGCTCTTTTCTTTTCGACGAGTTCTTCACAATACTTTCTAACTTCTTTTTGAAGTATTTCTTTTGGATAAACTCGTCCATTTTTATTTTTCTTTTCTGCTTGAATAAAAATTCCCTCAATATAATACTGAGGCTTTCCGTCCTTATTCTCTTTAAGAAATTGTACTGATTCGTTTAGTTCTGTAATAAGTTTCATAGGTCATAGAGCCTTCTTACTTGTGGGCTAGATAATTCGTATCTTTCCAGTTCTGGTAACATTGTCATTAATTCTCTCTGCGGCACTTTATCTAATCCAGATCTTCTTGCTATTTGCTGAAGTTCTCTTCTAGCGCCAAAGTCACCATACACATATTTTGATAGCTCTCTTTGTCTTCTATCTCTCAAGAATCTTCTTATAAAAAAGAAGCCACTTACACTAGCAGCTAAAAGGGCTGCTATAGTTATATTCTGTTTAGTATATATTTTTTTACCAATTGCAGAGTTAGGATTAGCAGCATCTTTTAACAATTGCATTGCCTGAGCTAAAGCATCTTCCGAAGTTTGTTGTACTTCTTGACCAAACCTAGATTTAATATTATTCCATTGTGTTGTCAAGAACGAGCCAATTAGAGTAGATAATAGACCTACAGCCTGACCTTGATTTTGAGAAATACTTTGTTCTAATTTTTTACGAACTGAAACCAAATCATCCGATGTTAATCTATAAAGATTATTAGTAGTGATAGTTCTAATATCAATATTGTTAGTCTTAGCTAAGTTTTGAATATTATCAGCTGCAGTTCTTAAAACTATAGATCTAAGTTCGATCAAATCCTCAGGAGGCACGTTGTAAAGATTACTAGTAGTAATATCTCTAATATTAATATTATGATCAGATGCTATATCATTAATCTCAGATACTAAGTTCTTTACTTTTTCTCTATCTACTTCGCTAGTTGTTTCAGAAGAAGAAGAAGTAGACTGTGAGGTTGGAGTAGGGGTAGTAGGGGTACCTAATAAATAATCTCCATAAGCATTTAATTCATCTTCAGATGAAGAAGGTCTATTATTTCTATCAGCAGGTTCAGAAGTAGTAGAAACTGGTTCAGGTTTAGGTTGTTGAACACCTAATCCAAATCTTCTTTTAATTTGACCCACATCAATACTTTGATCTCTAGTCAATTTTCTCTGAGACCCTAATTGGGGTGAGTTGCTAACTAGAGCTCCAATAAATCTTTCTGAATTATCAAAAGGTGGCGTTGAAGTATCATCGCCATAAATGTCATATTTGTAATCGCCGTAAGATAATTTTTTACTATATCTTCCTAAACCACCTACACCTTTGGCAAAATTTCTTCTGGCTTGAACACCGTAGAAACCTTTTGTTTCAATAGAGGGATATCGTACATCATCATAGTAAAACAATCTATGAGCAGATTGACCAGCACCAGACCCCAGTTTAAATTTTCTTTTATGAAGATTGTATGTTGGTCCGTTTCTAAATGAAGAGTTGTCAGTTGTTCCTAAATGCAGACCTCCGCTTCCTGTATACTCAGTAAGAATACATGGCTTTCTTAACCAATTAGGAGCCCAATTGATTTTCATAAATCCTTGTTCAATCAAAGCAATAGAGAAGTCTGCTGCATCTTCATTAAAATTAGATCCTTCGTAAATGAAGATAAGACCTTTACCATTTTTAAAATTAGATGAGCCGTCGCGACCTGATCTAGGATTAGGAATAGAAAATACTAATGCAAACTGAGATCTTCTAGCAGCTCCGTGTAGATTTTTAATCTTACCTACTATGCTGCTATGTACCATGATAGGTTGGTTTCTACCTTCACCGTTTTGAAACCCATGATTCTCCCAATCTTTTCCCCACGTGCCTTGAGGCCAACCTGGAAATCCTTTGTAATGAACTAAGGATTGTTCTTCTAGGTTCAATACCTTTTCTACAATATAAGCATACTTGTGTCGCGGAGGATTTCTTTTTACTTCTACTACAAGTTCTTCGTTTATCTCAACTTCTTCATTCTGTTCGGATTCAAATTCTTTAACAATCTTTCTAGCAGTTTTCATATCCATAGTCTTACGGATATTTTTACCGCCTATTTTAACAAAGTTTTTCTCAGGCTCTTCGACAGTAGCTTTAGCAACAGCATAGTTAAAAGACGGAGAACCTTCTTCTAAATCTTCGTCAGTAAGTAAAAGTCTTTTCTTTTCTCTCATCATAGATTCTGCTACCTTCTTAGCCTGAGCAGTTGCAATAGCCATTTTCTTACTCATAGGCATGTCAGGATTATCTCGCTCTATAGCTCGAGCAATCTCTTCACGCTTTTTCTTTTCAGCTGGAGTAAGTTTTTTTTCAGCTATCACCTTCTTCTTTATCCTTAGCAGCTTGCTTCATAGATTCCTCTTTGTCGCCATCACCGTCGATGTCTGCAAAGTCTGGCTTGTCCTCTTCATCCAAATCTTCCTCATCACCTTCTTGTTGCTCGTATACGACCTGCTCGTACACTTCCTGATCTTCACCATTCATATAATGAGCATCATCTTCGTCTTTACCATCTTCTGGCATGATAGAATCATCATCTGAGTCTACAGGATAGTCTTCGATCTGTGGAGGAGTACCAGTAGCAGCTTCCACATCAACAGGCGAATCAAAAATTTCTGGATAGGCTTCAGAAATTTTGTTTTGAATTTTAATAGATTGCTCAGACAGTTTCTCCATAAGCTTACCAGCCATAATTGACTTAAAGGTATGGCCAGCTTTACCAAGATCTTGTTTAGAAACATCTTCAACCAATGTACTAATTAAATTTTTGTAATCGTTCATATTGATCTCCTTTACCTTATTTAGCCTTCTTCTGATTGGTCTGGCTGAGGATTAAGTTGAGCTTGAATAGCTTGTTGTTGTTGAAATTCATTAAAGATTTGAGTTTGGATTCTTTCTATATCTTTATCAGACTGTCTAAGAACATGTTTCTTAATGTAGTCAGTCGAGAAGTATTTACCATTATACTCCTCAGCTTCTCTCATAGTAATTAATCTTTCTCTAAAGATTTCATTTTCTTTTAATTCAGTGTAGAAGTTGTTTTCATTGTACCTAATTAAAATATCTTTCTTTACTGATTCAAACTCAGTTGTGTTCATAATTCCTTTTAGAACTAATTGAGTTCTAAGACATGCATAAAGAAATTCATTAAACTTAACTCTAAGTCTCTTAATGAATTTGTTAAATTTAACTTCATCTCTACTAATCTCAGAGGCTCTTCCTAATGTGTAAGATACTTCTGCTTCCATTCTTGAAACAGGAACATTAAGAGCTCTGTAAAGTTTTTTCTGGAAGTAAAGAATGTCCTCCATCTGACCAAGGTTAGTACCACCAGGTAATGTGCCAATCTCAGTACCACGACCGCCTTCTCTTCTAGGAAGCCAATAGTCTTCTAACATTGTCATAAACTTACGATCGTCTCTAATCTCTCCTGAGCTTGCATCATATACCAATTTGTTTTTATGCTTGGTCATCATATCGCGAAGATATTGCTCAGCCTTCATTTTAGGAAGATTACCAACATCGATATAAAAAATTCTTCTTTCTGGTGCTCGAGCAAGTCTGTAAATAACAGCAGCATCTTCTAGAGCTCTAAGCTGGTTTACAGGCTTAATAGCTTTGTGGAGATGAGACAATACCATTCTGTTTGATTTATCTAAAATACCTGAATCAGCGTATACAATAGAATCAGGAGCAATCTTTATCGTAGATGATGTTTGTGGTCTTACTGTCGAATAAGTATTAGTTCCTACAAAACCTTCATTGCTGTAAACAAAATAATCGTTCTTTATTTTCTTTTCAGTAGCATTAGTTTTAGAATCCTTTACTTCATCAAACTCTACTATTCTTTTGATTTTTCTTGGATCCACAAATCTAAGTTCTTGGATACCAGCTTCTGGTTGAGCTTCGTTAATTACTACATGGTAATATAATCTACCATCTACATACCACTTACGAAAAATCTCATATGACTTTTCTCTAAATTGAAGAAGATCAACTATCTTGTTAAATTCTTTATATATAACATCTTTAACTGGATTGGTTAATTTTACTTTATCTAAAGAAATTTTTAATGTGTCACCTGCTTCATCAGGATTTACTACTTCATTAATAATATCATCTACTGCAACCTCTACTTCAGGCTGCATGATCATTTCTCTATATTTGTTAATGAGTTCTACATCATTTCTTACGGAGCCATCTAGGTCCACATAAGTGCCGTATACCCCACCAGTGCTGATGCTGACTGCGCCGTCATCAAACTCTGGTTGGGTAAACGACTTAACTGTCGGATCAGGTTTTTGATCCAAACGTTCAATTTTAAATCCAAAAATTTCCATTATAATTCCCTAATTAGAGAGCTCGTCCTTCAGAGACAAATTCACCATCATTACCTGGAGCAGTCTGATTAGTTTTAACACTAGTAGCCTGATCCA
>CALBDR010000426.1 GCA_937927525.1 uncultured Candidatus Melainabacteria bacterium | reverse complement strand
CATTTGGAACTATGGCGTTTGGCACAGTGGCAGTTGGTATGATGGCATTTGGCGAGGAGGCATTTGGCACAACGGTGTTTTTGAAGGCGGTACTTGGAGGAATGGAAAAGTTGTCAAAGTCGTGAATGCTGAACTACCGCCTGAAAGTTAAAGATAGGTTAAAGAGGTAGATCTTAGTTGGTCTCACCGACAAAGGTCCTTATCATTGTATTGTAGTTGTCACTCACACAAACAAAGGTAATACAAATGGAATTTCTTACGAAGAGCGATATCCAACAGATGGCACCAGTAGTATTCGCTGACAAGGCTACTCGTGATCTTTCTAACCAGTACGTCTTTCACAATACAGAGTCAGTGATTGACGATCTTGCTCAGCTTAACTGGCATCCAGTAGCAGCTAGTCAACGTACTCAAAGAAAGAATAAAGCTTCTGTTTATTCGCCGCATATGGTCACGTTTCAGAATCCAGACATCAGGATTCAGGGTGCTGACGGTGATGAATCAATTCCTCAGATTCTTCTAAAGAATCGTCATGACGGATTGGGTTCATTTACAATGATGGCTGGTTTATTTCGAATGATATGTTCTAACGGGCTTGTTATTGCTACTGAGACGTTTAGTAGCGTAAAGATTCCTCATAAAGGATATTCGTTTGAAAAAGTACGTGAGATTGTAGCTGAGCGAGTTAATGCTCTACCTGGTCAAGTTCAAATCATGAACGATATGAAGAATCGTGATATGACTAAGGACGAACAATACGAGTTAGGTCTAGACGGACTTCTAATTCGAGCTGGAGTTAAGTTAGGCAGTAATGTTGACGAGAAAGATCTTTACGATCAGGATACTGTAGCTCAGGTATTGCAATCTCTTCATAAAGAAGATCGAGGTAATGATCTCTGGTCAACGTTTAATACGGTCCAAGAGAATCTAACTAAGGGCAATTTCATGGCACGTAAGAACGGTCAAGAAAGAGCTCGTCGAGTTCGAGAGTTAAAGAGCTTCGAAAAGGACATTCAGTTCAATCAGGATCTCTTTAAGCGAGCTACTCAGTTCATTCCTGAAGCACAATACGAACTAGTATAAAGAACAGACTAAGAGGGGGGCCGGCCAAGTTAAAGGTTGGTCCCCTTCCTTGTCTTTCATATATTTGTATTGTTGTTAAAGTATAAAGCAATTAAAGGTTATGAGAAATTACAAAGAATACTTCGAACGTAAAACAGAACTGCTAGGTAACGGATGGAGAGAGCATCCAAGTGGATGTGTACCATCGGCACTAGCTCTCATTACCGGACGGACGTTTGAAGATGCTGTAGAGTATGCAACTGAAAAGTTAGGCTATGATCGTAAGACGGGAGTTAACTCCGATAGGCTTTATAAGCTACTAGATAGCTCTACTAGATGGAAGAAGATAGGGATACAAGACTTCTGTAATGAATACAAAGTGGAAGGGCGTATAGTAATTCGACGACCTAGAGCTAAAAACCTAGCCAAGAAGTTTAGCCGGGGTAAATACCTACTTATGACCTCAGGACATGCTACAGCTATACTAGAAGGTGAGTTAATAGAAAGCAATCCTAAGCGTATAGTAAATGCAGTTTATGAATATGTAGGTTAATTAATCAAGGAAACGGTTAATGAAGGATAGGGCCTCTACAGTCGGGTAGTAGGCCGTAAGGGTGAGGTCACATTACGTCAAGGTTAGGTCACGGTGACGGCAGGGTGATAGAAAAGTGCCAGTATATTTCCCTCAACAGCTGATCATAACGATATC
>CALBDR010000425.1 GCA_937927525.1 uncultured Candidatus Melainabacteria bacterium | reverse complement strand
ATCTCCATCTAAATGTCTGTTTTGTAAAATTTTACCAACTTTATCTGGTTTTTTTTCAGCCAGTGTATATAGATGTCTACTTTGAATATTTGGATTATCCAAATATCCTTCACCCAGATCACTTTCTGTTTCGATAAATCTATTAAATTGTTTATCTGACATTTTTGCATATCTAGATATTTGGTGTATAGAAGCTCTAGCGTCAGTTTGTTGTTCTAAATATTTGTCTCTTAGATTTCTATTTTTCCTATAATCTTCTTCAGACTCATCTCTACTAATATCAACTATTTCTTTAACTTTTTTATCTGCTTCTTCATACCTATCAACTAATGTATCTAAAACTTTATCCATTAATTTAGGTGTATTATGTTCTTCACCCCAGTTTAAAAGAGCATCTTTAATATAAGAATACCCTAGATCACTTTTTTCACCTGCAAGTAAATCAAACATTTCATCTTCTGAAATACCGTGGCTTTCAACATGTTCTCTTAGTTTATTGCGACCTTTGACATTAGCCCAATTTCTTTCAGACTTATCTTCATCGTTTTTCATAAGATCTATAATTGTTTTTCTATATTTTGACATTACTTATTAAACTCACTAACTAAATTATGTAAAAACTCTGGGTTGTGGTGTCCTGATTCAGCAGCCCTAGCCACACCTTCATCATGCTCATGATGATTTTTAGAAGAATAGTGTTCAGTATCTTTTTGATGAAATTGATGCTCTTCATGTACAGGCATTTTTTCAAACATGGCTACAGCCCTACTCATTGTAGGATCTCCATTTTTAGGGTAGAAAAAACCATGATAACCAGCATCTTTAACTGCTTGGTGCATATCATCTCTATTAACTATACCTCTGTTTATTTGCCTTTGATTAGCCGCTTCTTTGGCTTTAGAGTATAAATCATCTGGATCATTACTTAAATCATATATTTTTTTATTTCCAAGATTAACTATATATTTAGAATTACTCCCACCTAAAACAGTTTGATTCTCACTTGCATGAGCAGGTGTATTGTCTAAATAATAAAAAGAAAAAGGATGCTCACCTCTTCTTTTCTTCTCACCTGTATCTCTAGCACCTAAATGTTGTGGGTCGATTTCTTTAAGACCAGCTTTTGGGGAAAAGTGGATAAGCTTAATATCTGGATGTCCACCGCCATGTAACTCATGTTTTTTATTATGTGGGATATATGGTGGTTTTTTACTTAGTTTTTCTTCAGATTTTTTTACAGATTCTTTTATTGGTTTGTAATACCCAGACCCTTCGCCATCATGTAATTCATCAAAATCAAAATTGTGTGTAAAATGAGTACCGTCACTTAACGTGGAATAAAAGTCTTCTGGAGTTTTTTCGTGAAAAATAGTACCTGAGCCTTTATTATACTTACCCTTTTTTTCTCCATGATGATAATGCATTTCATGATTAGTACCGTCAGAAACAATACTAGAGTCTTGACCTAAAGCTTGGGCAAGTTTTTGCAAACTTCTAATAGAGTATTTTGGTGGATTATGGACAATTATAGATCTTTCTTCACCACCATATTTACCCTTCATTTCTTCGGCATCGTAACCCTTTCTTTTTAGGTATTCTAGAGTGCCTTCGTGATCCATATCTACACTTACTTCATGGTAAGGTTGTTCAGCAGAAAAAATAAAATGAGGCTGTTTACGGAAACTAGACTTTCTTCCGAGTTTTTTATACTCTCCATTGTCTTCAGATTTATTTAATGTTTCCAATAATTTCTTGTACATAAAACCTCCTAACCATTAGATTATAACACAGGTCTATATATTGCTCAAGAAATATTTTTGATGAAATTCAGCTTTTATCTTTTTTAACATCATATCTCGCTTTTGCTGTAAAATATTTATACGATTTTGAAAGGTTTCTGGACCAGGACCAGATGCACTTTGACTAATACCATCTTGGCTTATAGAGGTCGAATTACTTGTAATTTGGTTCTGTTTAGCACTTAGTATTTCCATAGCCGCTGTAAGACCAATTAAGTCATTAATAACAGTAGGAAGATGCCCTTCTTTTTGACATACTCCAGTAGTATATTTTATAGTAAAGAAAGCAGGTAGCCAAGAAAAGTTATTTACAGCTTGTAGGAATATTAATCCAGCATTTGAAGGTTGACCATCTTGTAGTCCAGCAGCTCCAAAAATAGATAGGATAGGAATTAGGTTAATTTGTCTTTTATGGGCAAATCCCATCTCAATCCAATCTGGTGGTAGTTTATAAATATTCTCACCATTCGAGCTTTGAATATTGATTTCTTCAACACTTATAATAGGACCGTTATTTGTCTTAATATAAACAAAACTTTGATATAATTGTCTGTCAAATGGAATTCTTTCTGTATATTGAACTTTATCAAAACGAAGATCTGTCATTAGCTCCATTTCTTGAATGGCAAGCTCAATTTCTTGCTTAACTTCTTCGTTTGAGTAATCACTTATATCTACACCGTGAAGATATCTAGATTTAAGGATTTCAGGTGTCACAAGAGGCTCTACCCTTCTAAATAGACCTGAAGTAAAGTTAGATTCTAATGGGTATGTTTTAGTCCCAAAATTTTTAGAGTTACTATAATCAGCCATTAGCAGCTCCCTATTTCAAGCGTTTCTACATTAATTACATTTCTTAAATTTACAGTTCTAGAGCTACCGTCTTCAACCAATGTTAATTGTGCATATCCACTTCCTGGAAGTTGTGAATCAGCTAGTGTAAATTTCCAAATACTTTTATCATCAGCAAATGGCTGACTTCCTACTACAGTAATTTCTTGGTTATTATCAACGCTTGGAAATTTCATTGAAGCAGTTACAACTGAACCTTGAGGTATATATCTCATTGGATTTTCAGGTAAATTCTTAGAAACAGGTGTAATAGATGGATCTTTAGCCACATCTACCAACTGCAAATATATATCATTTTGCTGACCTTCGTAAACGTAAGCCTGATTTGAATATTTCCAAGTATTTACACCTTCTACGTTTATTAACATCTTGCCAGATAATCTCATCTATATCTCCTTAATATTGCTATACTTATTAAAGATTGCGGTTTTTGTGGTACAATGATATTGTGAAAAAGAAGTTAAATATTATAAACATTGACGGACCTCAAGGTGTTGGAAAATCTAGCCAAGTAGCTCTTTTAAAGAACTATTTAGATTCTATTGGGGTTAAATGTAAAGTATTGAAATTACAAGGCAACATACCTTCAGCAATAGACTGTATTCACCAGACATATAAGTTCTTAGAAGAGGCAG
>CALBDR010000424.1 GCA_937927525.1 uncultured Candidatus Melainabacteria bacterium | reverse complement strand
CTTTAAAAGGTGGTATCGGAAATGATACTTTAAAAGGTGGTATCGGAAATGATATTTTAAAAGGTGGTAAGGGGAATGATACTGCTATTTTTGAAGCTTCATCTGATAATTTTTATATTGATTATGATGATTCTGGAAATATTATTGTTACGGATGCTCATGATGAGAATAATGTAACTACTGTAAGTGGTGTTGAGAATTTCATCTTCTTATCTGAAGATGGTGAGGAATTACTTACAAGAGAGGAATTGGTTGATTTTATTGATGAAACGAGAGCTACACAAGGAGATGCTCATATACCAGAACAGGGAAAATCTATTACTGAGGGTATTTCTAGCTATCGACAGGAAAACGGTTTGATAATAGGGGGTGTTCTTGAAAATGGGCTTGAATTTGAAAGGTTCTATATTATCGATAATAAAAATTATGACCAAGTAAATAGTGATGGTTCTTATAGTCAAGTGGTTAATGGTGAAATAGTTTATCAAGATGATGATTTTGGAATCTCTGATACGGATATGAGATTTGAAAACCTGCAATCACTTGAAGATATGGATACTAGTATCGTTGACCCTGATGGCTCTAAATTTAGTCGAATGAATGAAGCTTTTAATATTAGTAGTATAGGCTCTTTAGATATTGATGATGCAACACTTGATGACTTGGTTGGGACTGATCCGGTAGATGAGTCTCTTCAAAATAATATTGTAGATAAGTTTTTATTAGCATTTGGTAATGATGAACAATTTATGCAGGCTATTGAGAAAAATGGATTAAATATCACTGTCGCAGATGAAATAAAAGGTAATAACCCTAATGGCGATCAGTGGGGTATAGGTGGCTTTTATTTACATTATCAAGGACGTAATACTATTGTGATTTCTGAAGAATCCTTGGACAGTATCGTTTTAACCCATGAATTTGCCCATGCACGTGATAAATTAGTTGATGGAAGTCTTGATGGTGTATTTGGTGATATAGACAGTAATACATTTGATAATGCAATTGCAATATCTAGAGAAAGAGCTAATAACGGTGCAGCCCAAGGACTTTTTAATTTAGACTATGCAAACACAAATGAAAAAGAATTTTTAGCAGAAATGTTTGAAGGTTACTATCTAGACCCTGTTCTCTTTGAACAAAGGTTTCCAGAGTTTACTGCAGCTTTAGGTGAAACTTTTGATCATTTAGACCAGACTATAGGATTGCTTAACTTGAATGAAACTGGAATAGATGGAATTTTCGATTGGTATCAAAATATTCCATCATATGAAAGGTTTGCTTAAACCATAAAAATAAGCAAAGAAACGATCAGCCCTAAGAACATAATTAGAATGTAACTCTGCACTTTTCCACTCTGAGTAAGTTTTAGAACTTCACCGACGAATTCAGAACCTCTCCAAGCTAAACCATTGATGACAATGCCTTCGATAATTACTCTTTCAAAGAATTTCCAAGTAATTCTGAAAAAGCTCATGCATAGTGAAATTACGAATTCATAAGCTTCATCAATGTACCATTTGTTAACAGAACCTTCGTATAATGGTACGAATTTCTCTTTTACGTAAACATTTACAGCCTTATCTTGCATAGTGATGCCTTTCACATATATTAGGTAAGCACCTAAAGTACCGAAAACAAAAGCTAAGAAAGGTAAGTAGCCCATAGGTAAAGTTAATTCATGTAAGAAGAAATCTAAACCTGTTCCGTGAGCGTGGAAGTGGTGATCAAAGTATTTAAGTAATGGATAGTCCATTAATGGAGAACCCCATAGACCTAAGATTACAGAAGGGATAGCTAAAACCATAAGTGGAGCAGTAACTGCAAGTGGTTGCTCGTGAGGGTGAGCGTGACCCCTGTATTCACCTTCAAATGTTTTGAAGTAAATTCTAAACATATAGAAAGCTGTTAATAAGGCAGTTATAGTTCCGATCCAGAATAGTGCTGGTGAAACTTCGTAGGCTTTAGCAATAATCATATCTTTAGACCAGAAACCACTAAAGAATGGCATTCCTGAAATAGATAGAGTACCTATTAGAAAAGTGATAGCTGTTATCGGCATGTATTTTCTAAGTCCGCCCATTTCACGCATATCCTGCTCGTGGTGACAGCCTAAAATTACTGAACCTGAACCTAAGAAAAGCATAGCTTTGAACATCGCGTGAGTAATTAAGTGGAACATCGCAATGTATGGCGCGCCTAGACCTACAGACATAATCATGTAACCTAACTGAGAACATGTTGAGTAAGCAAGTGCTTTTTTAATGTCGTTTTGTGAAAGAGCGATAGTAGCTGCAAATATTGCAGTAATTCCACCAATCCAAGCGATAAATGGTAAAGCTCCAGAACCAGTTATTTCACAGATTGGGAATACTCTTACCATTAAGTAAACTCCAGCTGCAACCATGGTTGCTGCATGGATTAAAGCTGAGATCGGGGTAGGACCTTCCATCGCATCTGGTAACCAAATATGTAATGGGAATTGTGCTGATTTAGCCATAGCACCCATGAAAATTAAAATTCCGATTGTAGTAACAGAAACTAAACCAACTACTTCTAAACCATTGTTTGCGATAGCAAAGTTAATAGCTTCTTGGATTTTAGTGAAAGACATAGTCGCTATGTCTACAGACCAGAAATCTTTAGTGAATGCATAAAGCATAATAAGACCGATTAAGAAACCGGCGTCACCTACCCTATTCGTAACGAAAGCTTTTTTACAAGCATGAGCAGCGCTTGGCTTATGCCACCAGAATCCGATTAATAGGAAACTACAAACACCTACTAATTCCCAAAAGAAATACATTTGGAAAAGGTTAGTAGAGATTACTAGACCTAACATAGAGAAAGTAAAAAGAGATAAGTAAGAATAAAATCTGGTGTAACCTTTATCTTCATCCATGTAACCATGAGTATATATTTGGACGAGGAGACTTACTAGAGTAACGGTTAAGAGCATGCCGATACCAAGCTGATCTACTAAAAGACCGATCTCTAAATGGAAATCACCAGCTTTAATCCAATTGAAATTTGCCTCATATGCTTCGTGCTCATGAAAATTAAAGAATAATAATAATGAATGTATGAAGCCAATAGCTACCGCTGCGATGGATAATCCCATCGAAATTTTTCTACTCTTGTGAGTGAAAAACATTATTAACACCGCACTTAAGAGAGGGTATAGAGCAATTAACCAAGCATTTTCTACGTTAGTCATAACTAGTCACATTACATTGTAAAGTAAAGTAGTGAAAAATACAAAGTTTAATGCTTTTGCTTTACATGGATAGGCTAATAAACCTATTTTTTCATTAAAACTTTTAGGGAATACATAAAATATCTTCATTAAATAGAATTATTTTGAATTGAAGCCAAGCTCAGAATATTGAGCTTTAAAAAGTTTTTTACACAATTTTTATGAAAACAAGAAAACCCGATTTGATAATGAGAAAGATTTTTGCTGGTAAGGCAAACTCTGAATGTTTCACTTCTTACACCACTGATGAGAAGGGTAATAAGATAGGTTATTTGAAAATGGGGGAGAAGGGTGCTAGATTCGTAGTTACTGAAAGTGCAAAAGGCAACATCGTTGCTAGTACTAATCTTTTAGACATGTTAGTTATTTTTTCTAGGAATTTTTCAGGAAATAAAACTGAAAAGCAGTTGCTTTTTCCTAATGGCAAGGGACTTCAGTATTATTATGATAAAAATTACAATATTACTGAAGTTAAGGCAGTCTAAGTAAAATCTCATTCTTTTCGATCAGACGAATATCTTCCTTAATAACTTTTTTTATGGAACTATGTGAATTGTAATTCTTTAATCTTTCTTTTAAATTTGCCTTTTTACTAAGTAATTCATTTTTTTTATTTTTTAAGCTGATAAACTCATAGGCGTTTTTCGCTAAAGCTATACAGTTTACAAACAAGCTATTGCTTGTAGGAATAATGAGAAGGAGTACGAGTATTAAAGAAATTCTCATTTGCTAAAATAGTAGGTTCAATGTTTAACCTACTAACCGATAAATTACAAGATAGCATACAGTTTCTTAGTGGTCAGAGCAAAATCACTGAAGAAAATATTGATTCTACGATTCAGGATATTAGAAAAGCTCTTTTAGAAGCTGATGTTAGTTTAAGTGCGGTTAAATTATTTATTTCTCGTGTCGAAGAAGAAGCACGTGGTGAAAAAGTCCTGCGTGGAGTTAAGCCTGGTGAGCAGTTTGTAAAAATTATCAATGATTCATTAATCGAGATTTTAGGAGGAGATCCTAATCAAGCTGAAGAGAAAGAAATTTCTACAGAACTTAATATTAATGTTAAAAAAGGCGAATTAAATTCGATTATGTTACTTGGACTTCAAGGTTCAGGTAAAACTACATCTGCTGGAAAGCTGGCAGCAAGAATGAAAGAAGAGGGTTTTAAAGTTCTTTTAGTGCCCTGTGATTTGCAAAGACCGGCTGCGATTAGGCAGTTAGAGATTTTAGCTGGAGATGCGGGCGTAGATTTTCTTCAGATTCCTGAGACACAAGATTTACTCCAAGTTGCCAAGCTTGCTCAGGAACAGATTAAAGAGAAAGAAATAGATTTAGTTATCTATGATACTGCTGGTAGATTACAGCTAGATAATGATTTAATGGCTCAGCTTTTACTTTTCGAAAAACTAGTTAAGCCTAAAGAAAAACTTTTAGTCGTAGACTCACTGATCGGTCAAGAAGCCGCTAATGTTTCTAAAGCTTTCGATATGCAAATTGGAGTTTCTGGAGTAATTCTTTCTAAGCTTGATAGTGATACGCGCGGCGGGGCCGCGCTCTCCATAGCTGAAGCGATTAAAAAACCTATTAAACTCGCGTCAGTAGGTGAGAAATTAGATGATCTTGAAAACTTTTATCCACAGAGAATCGCAAAAAGAATTCTCGGCATGGGGGATGTTCTGAGTTTAGTAGAACAAGCCCAAAGAAAAATAGAAGAAGAAGAGTCTAAGCGTTTAGAAGCTGAGTTAATGAAAGGAAACTTTAACTATGATACTTTCCTTACCGCTCAGAACATGATGAACAAGATAGGTGATATGGGCTCTATCGTGAAGATGATGGGAATGGGCTCGCTGATGAAGCAGATGGGCTTAAATTCATCGCAGCAAGATGATTTACTAGAGCAGAGTAAAACGAAAATGGCAAGGTTCAAATCTGCGATTTCAAGTATGACTAAAAAAGAGAAGCTGAATCCGATTTTATTGTATTCAGATGCTACTGCAAGGTCACGTAAGCAGAGAATAGCTAAAGGTTCGGGTTTAGAGGCCGGAACTGTAGATCAAATGGTTTCTGAGTTCAATAAAATGAGTCAAATGTTTAAATCGATTATGCCAATGATGCAAATGTTCCAAGGTGGGGGAACTGCTGATACTTCACCTGCTAATTCTTTGAATCCAGCTGCTGGCATGGACTTAGGTTCTATGCAGAACATGATGGATCCGATGCAATTAATCCAAAATATGGGATTAAATAAAAAACAAAAAAAAATGATGGAACAAATGGACCCTAAGTTCAGTCTTAAGAAAACGGCAAGCAAAACGAAGAAAGGACAAAAGCCTAAAGTCAAAGGATTTAAACAATCCTAATGTTTTGTTTGAAAAATTTGTAAAAATCTCTTGACGAGATCATCGTATGGCCTTAATATTTGGTCATATGAATTTTGAGCATTTCGATAATAATCAATCTGGGGCAAACATAAAAGTTTTTGGAACTGGCGGAGCCGGCTGTAACGCAGTCAATGGCATGATCCAGTCAGGTTTATCTTCTGTTGAATTCTGGGTAGCGAATACTGATATTCAGGCCCTAAAAAATTCTCAAACAGCGAATCAAATCCAACTAGGATCTAAGCTAACTAGAGGTTTAGGTGCTGGTGGTAACCCTGAACAAGGAAGAAGTGCTGCTGAAGAAAGTAAAGAAGAAATCAGAGCTGCCCTTGAAGGTGCTGATATGGTTTTCGTAACTGCCGGAATGGGTGGTGGTACAGGAACGGGTAGTTCATGTATAATCGCTGATGTGGCTAAAGAGTTAGGTATCTTAGTTGTAGGTGTTGTAACTAAGCCATTTAGCTTCGAAGGAAGAAAAAGAGTTAGACTTGCAAGCGAAGGTATTGATGAGCTTAAAGAAAAAGTTGATGCTTTAATCGTAATTCCTAACGATCGTTTACTTGACATTACTGAAAGACAGACAAGTATGTCTGCTGCTTTTGCTCTAGCTGATAATGTTTTACTTCAAGGTGTTCAAGGTATCAGTGATATCATCACTGTCCCTGGTTTAATTAATGTTGACTTCGCTGATGTTAAGAGCGTAATGCTTTCAGCTGGTAACGCGATCATGGGTATGGGTAAAGCTGCTGGTGAAGGTAGAGCTATTGAAGCTGCTAAGCAAGCTATCAATTCACCACTTCTTGAGAATACTATTAAAGGTGCTACTGGAATCATCTTCAACGTTACTGGTGGTTCAGATCTTACACTTCATGAAGTTAATGAAGCTGCTGAGTCTATCTATGATGAGGTTTCAGAAGATGCAAACATTATTATCGGTGCAGTTATCGATGAAAGAATGCAAGGCGAAATCCAAATTACTGTTATCGCAACTGGATTTATGAATGTTGAAAAAGAAGAAACTAAAACTTTCTCTGCTGCGGTGGGAAAGGAGGTGAAAAGCCCTTTTTCTTCTTTGATTGGCAGCACATTCGGAGCATCTTCAAATAATGCTTCATCTGGTTCTAATAATCTTTTTTTCTCTAATAAAGAGGGTTTAAACAAATCTAACATTAAAACTAACGTAACTTCTTCTGGTACTTCTAAGCTTAGAACTGAAATGAAAGTACGTGAGAATAAGCAGAATGATCCAGTGGATTTACCTGAGTTTTTAAAGCTTAAATAAATAGAGCTGGCTTAATTCACCAACTTCTGCGTTACGCAAAAAAATTAAATACTTCATTGACGAAAGTCAACTTCAGTCTTCAATTTTCTTGCAAGCCTTGAATCTGGCGAATACGCTCATCTCTATTATGTAAAATTGAAATTGTTTTAATTGCTAAAATGCAAAGCATGGCATGCAACCCCCTCTACCCTATATTCTTAAAACTCAAAGGAAAAAAAGTTTTAATCATAGGTGGAGGACTAATCGCTCTTCAGAAAATCTCTGGCTTACTAAATACTGAAGCTAACATCACAGTTATCGCTCCTAAAGTTTGTCAGGAAATCTATGATTCACGCGGTGAATTTCCAAACATTAGAAAAATCGATATTATCGAACGGGATTACGCCTATGGTGATGAAATTGGAGCTTTTATCGTTATTGCTGCAACAGATAATCCGCAGATAAATAATATGATAGTAAATCGTTGCCGGGATCAAATGATACTCGCTAACTCTGTTGACCAGCCTGACTATTGTGATTTTTATGTACCGAGCATCATAGATAGTGGTTCAATTAAAATCGGTATCAGTACTAATGGAAAAGCTCCTAGCGTGGCTCAGAAATTGCGTCAGGACTTAGCTACTTTAGTCGAGATGAGATATAAAGACCTTATCGAAGTAGTGAATGAGTTTCGTCTAAAGATTAAAAAGAGGATTTTAGGTGAAGAAAACTTCGACAGGCGTGCAAAATTGATAAGATGGTTTACTAAACGTAGCTTTAGAAGGTTAAGAGATGAAAGGCTTAAAGCAGCAGAGCTCAGAAGTAAAGAAAAGGCTGAACAGCTCAGAGAAGACTAAGACTAAAGCAAAGCTTTTATTAGTAGGAGCTGGTCCCGGTGACCCTGAATTGCTCACGATTAAAGCTATTAATGCTTTAAAAAGTGCTGATATTATTCTCTACGATAATTTAGTGAATAGAAAAATATTTGATTTGTTTTCTCATGAAAATAAAGAGTTTTTATATGTAGGTAAGAAGTGTTCTGAAAAACATATCACGCAGGAAGAAATTCATGGTTTAATCCTAGAAAATCTTAATTTAGGGAAAAGAGTTTTACGTTTAAAAGGTGGTGATCCATTTATCTTCGCTAGAGGTGTAGAAGAAATGTTTATCGCTAAGGATAATGGTTTTGATGTTGAAGTTATACCTGGTTTATCTAGTGGAATCTCTGTTCCAGCTCTAAATGGCATACCTTTAACCTTAAGAGAAAAAAGTGATGCAGTAATGCTTGTTACTGGACATCAAGTCACAGAGGAAAAAGTTAAAGACTGGGCTGCTTTTTTAAAGAAAGGTGGAACCCTGGTCATATATATGGGTTTACATAGTATAGAAAAGATTCAAAACTACTTATTCCAAGCTGATATCGATGAAAATATGCCTGCTATCGCTATTCAAGAAGGTAGTCTAGATTCTCAAATCATTCTTAGGTCAAACTTAGCTAATCTTGTAATGAATATAAGTGAAAAAGACTTTCATAGTCCTACTTTAATCGTAATAGGGAAATATATTACCGAGACTTTAGTATAATTTTAATTTTTTATTAGACTTGCTTGTGAATGCAGAGGTAGAATATACATATGCCTTCCGTAGAAGCAAGATTAGAAGAATTAAAGATTAGTTTACCTGATCTTGCAGCTCCAGCTGCAAATTATGTTCCTTATACTGTTTCGAATAATCAAGTTTTCATATCTGGACAGCTTCCTAAATGGAATGGTGAACTTCAGTTTACTGGGAAAGTTGGGCGTGAGTTTTCTATAGATGAGGCGAAACAAGCCGCTAGGATATGTGGTTTGAATATTATTTTTCATTTGAAAAATGCTTGTGATGGTGATCTAAACAGGGTTAAGTCATGCTTAAAGTTGAATGTTTATGTAAATTCATCTGATAACTTTAGTGAGCAGCCACAGGTAGCGAATGGAGTATCTGACCTAATGATTGAAATTTTTGGTGATGCTGGAAAACATGCTAGAGCAGCTGTTTCAGTGCCATCTCTACCATCTAATTCTGTATTAGAGGTTGATGCAATTTTTGAGATAAATTAGGTATATAGATAAAAGAAATGTTTAAGACTAAAGACGATTATAAGACTAAGCTTAAAGAGCTGCTTTTGAAGCCTGAAATGGTAAGGCAAGCTCATGAAAGAATAAAAGATTCTATCAATGAAACTCCATTAATGAGCTCAACACAGCTCAACAGGTGGCTTGGGCATGAAGTATTTTTTAAGATGGAATGTTTCCAGAAAGTAGGGGCATTTAAGGCTAGAGGTGCTATGAATACTTTGCTTACTTTAAAGGATAATAACTTTTTACCTAAGGAAGTTGTAGCTTTTAGTTCTGGTAACCATGCTCAAGCTGTAGCTTGGGCAGCCTCTAAAATGGGTGTTAAGGCTAATATCTTAATGTCACAACACGCTTCACCAATTAAAATTCAGGCTACTAAAGCCTATGGAGCTAATATAATTTTATGTAAGTCACGTAAGGAAGCCGAAGAAACTGCTTATAACTATGCTGAAAATGGTGCATATTTAATTCCTCCATATGACCATGAATCTGTGATTGCAGGACAAGGTACGGCTTGTTATGAAGCATTACTGGAAATTCCTAAGAAGCCTAATGCTATTTTTGTGCCAGTAGGTGGTGGTGGTTTTCTTTCAGGTTCATATCTAGCGAAGAAATTACTTTCATCTAATTCTAAAATTTTTGGGGCTGAGCCAGAGCAAGCTAATGACGCTGCTAGGTCTATAGAGCAAGGCTCAATAGTTAAATTTGATGACAGCCCTGAGACTATAGCAGATGGAGTTCAGACCTTAAGTCTTTCAGATAGAACTTTTGCTCATCTTTTGCAGACTGATGGCATCATTACTGCGAGTGAAGAAGAGATTATTTATTGGACTCAGTGGTTAACTCATTTACTAAAAGCGAATATCGAACCTAGTTGCGCTCTTGCTATGGCAAGCGCTTTTAAATGGCTCAAAGAACAGCGTGGTCGCAAGACCATCCTAGTGATGATCAGCGGTGGTAATATCAGTGCGAAAAAACATCGTGATATTTGGTCAAAAGACTGTCTTGAAGAATTACCAATCATCCAAAAGGATTAGTGAAATAACCCTTTTGATGTAGAAGTAACTTGTAAATACGTTGTATTATTTAGATGTGGTACTAGGGCGTGGTAATTTTAGAAATCTTGTAGTTTTATTTTTAATAAATATGATGCTGGCAAGTCCACTATATCCTTTTAACTTATTAAGGAGCTCAGAAAGCTCAAGAAGAAAGAAAAGAAGAAAGGAGAATAAAATAATGGTACACAGGATTATAGCTGGAGGAAGAGATGTAACTTATGAATATATAAGAACAACACTGCAAAAGAAGCAAGAACAGCTTTCGGAATTAGGTGAAAAAAGTCATGAACAGGCTAAGCGGATTGAACAATTACTTCATCAAGAAGCCCAATCTAAATCAGACATTAAACAGCGTGAGCAAACAATTGAGCAACAAGGTAAAGAAATAAAAGGTAAGAATGAACTTCTTAAAGTTTTAAGTGGAATAGGAATTGGTGGTATAGCAGCAACGTTAGTAAATTCGTCATTGCCAGATGTCATGTCGACACAATTCCTACCTGATCTGACCACTAATACTCAAGAGGTGCAAGTCGATGTTAATATTCATCCTGTTCAAATAGTTCCTGAAGTTGGTCTTACAATCAATGACCTTCAAGAGATTAGAGATACTCTATTTGAGCCAGTAACAGTTAAAGAAGGACAAGGTTATAGTCAAGTACTGCAGGAGCAGTTAGGTAATGAAATAAAAGAATTGGGTTTAGAACCTGATTCTTTAGAGTTAAAAGGAGTTTATAGGCTGATGGATACATTTACTAAAGCCTTAGAATCTAATTCTCCATCTGCTGCAGACACGAATATTAATCACTTTGATCAAGGTTTACCTGCTGGATCTAAGGTGTATGTACCTAAGAATGCTTTTGCACTACAGGTTATATTAGAGAAGTTAGAAACTGTTAAAGCTCCTGCACAACAAAAATAAAAAACATCTAATAATGTTAAATTAAGTGATTGACCTAAGAAGGATATGGGCATATTGTAAAAGCTATGTTTTCTCTGAGGTTAATCATTTTATTTAGTTCTTTCGTATTAGTGACTACACTAGGTGATTTGCCTGCAAAGGCTTATGATTTTTACGGTGGCCTAGTGACTAAAGCAACTGCTTTTGGTTATGATACTGTTGAGCTTGAAGTCGTAGAGTCTAAGAAGTTAGAGAAAAAACCAGAAAAATATGCTGATGCATTTCCTGTCGGAACTAAATTCTATGGGGAGTTGGTTGAACATCGAGGCATCCGAAGAATGTCTAAGGATGAAATTAAAAAGTTCAAAATCAGTCAAGCAGTACTACCTAATGGTGAAACTGTAGAGTTAGATGAAATTATTAAAATCAGACCTACTAATAAATTAGTAAAAACTAGATACGGTGGTTTTTTCTTAATTAGTGAAACTGCTCAAATCTTAGGTTTAACTATAGATGCACTCACTGTAGGTTTACCCGTAGGTAGAGGTGGTGCTGCACTGTGGTCTATGGGACACTATTTATATGAATCACGTCCTGGTGAGAATAAATGGAAAATAGGAACTATAGGTTTCTTCAGAGGACTATTCTCTCCTTTACCATTCATGGTTTTAAAGGGTGACCCACTTTATATTCATCCAGGTTCTACTATTCTTATTCATAAAAATCGCGATAAAGAATATATCAATGCTAGCTTAATTAAAAGAAAAAATGATATTGAGTTAGAGGAAGAATTTAGAACTAATATGAAATTAGTTTCTGTAAGTGAAGCCGAGGCTGTGTAAATGAAAAATGGGTAATAGCACTCATT
>CALBDR010000423.1 GCA_937927525.1 uncultured Candidatus Melainabacteria bacterium | reverse complement strand
TTGGAGACCTCTGGATCAAAGTCCAAGGGCTTAGTCTCATTATTTAGAAGAAAACTTATGCATAAATCAGTTCCTAAATCGAAGATGAAAAGATTCATTAAACAGTTTCTTAAAGTTGTTCAAAAACTTGAGAATTCAAAGCTCAAGCCTTTAGCTTCTCTTGCTCAAACTTTTAAATCTTGGCAAGAAGAAATTCTTAGAATGCTTAGATTCTCTTCTAAAGTCTCAAATGGGATCACTGAAGGTTTCCATAACAAAATGGAAAATATTTCAAGGAATGCATACGGGTTTAGAAATTTTAAAAATTACAAAAATAGGGTTTTGTTAAAATGTGGGTAGATAAAAATAATATTGAGTTTCACAACTCTTCAAGTTTCATTTATTTGGGGAACATCCAAAAATAATATTGACTTTCACAACTCTTCAAGTTTCATTTATTTGGGGAACATCCAAAAAAATGGTTGCGGAGGCAAGATTTGAACTTGCGACCTTTGGGTTATGAGCCCAACGAGCTACCAGGCTGCTCCACTCCGCACAAAGAATTGTAACAGAGCAACCTAGATAATACAAGAACTTCAATTTTTTGTAATAATTTAAAGCTCTTTATTTGAAATTAATGAGACAGCTTAGCTTTAGACTTCTAAATCAGCATAAAGCACTGTAGACAAATATCTTTCACCATTAGAAGGAATAATAACAACAATCTTTTTACCTTTATTTTCAGGCTTTTCAGCAAGGTCCAGAGCAGCAGCGACAGCTGCACCTGAAGAAATTCCACAGAGTATACCTTCTTTTACCCCTGAGTCTCTAGCAGTCTTAACAGCTTTATCGATATTTATTGTAAGTACTCCATCTAAAATATCTTTGTCTAAATTCCCTGGAATGAAACCAGCTCCGATTCCTTGGATTTTGTGAGGACCAGGTTCACCACCAGAAATCACAGGGGATTCTTCTGGCTCAACTGCATAAACCTTCACCGCTGGCTTTTTCTCTTTTAACACTTGGGCGATACCAGTTACCGTTCCACCAGTTCCAACACCAGCTACAACGATATCTACTTCACCATCAGTATCTTCCCAGATCTCTAAAGCTGTGGTTTCTCTATGAATTTTAGGGTTAGCAGCATTATTAAATTGTTGAGGCATATAAGCATTAGGAGTGGTTTCTAAAAGCTCCTCAGCCTTGGCAATAGCACCTTTCATACCTAAAGCCCCTGGAGTTAAAACCAGATCAGCGCCATATGCTTTGAGTAATTTTCTCCTCTCAACACTCATAGTATCAGGCATAGTAAGAATGATTTTATAGCCCTTTGCTGCAGCTACAAAAGCTAAACCGATTCCAGTATTACCACTAGTAGGCTCTACAATAGTCGTTTTATTAGGGCTTATTAAACCTGATTTTTCAGCTTCGTTAATCATACTCATCGCAATTCTGTCCTTCACAGAACCACCTGGATTAAAAAATTCTAGCTTTAAAATCACATCAGCTTCGTGCTTATCCTCAAGCATTTTCCCTTTATTTAAACGAACTAAAGGAGTTTTACCGATTGTTTCTAGAATATTATTAGCGATTTTTGATTGATTTAAAGTTGACATTAGTGGAAATCTCTCTTCGATTTTATTTAAAATTATAACTCATAGGGCTTGTGTACTTGCTCAACTTCTGCGTTACCCACGAGAATAAGAGATTGCTTAAAGAAAAAAAACTAGGACTTCAAATAATTGACAAGCTTAAAGCTGGTATCCGCTTTGAAGTAGAACATAACTATATAAACATAGTCGGTAAATCTGGCGATTTTACAAGTTTTATAAAAAAGCAGTGCGTGGAAGCTCTCGGGATTTTTAAGCACAGTGACAACTGGTCCAAAATAATGGCATTAATCACCCGTTATCCCTTCCAGGATCTTGCCAGCAGAATTTTAACGATTAGGCATATCGGTGCAATCATTTCCGATCTAGAAGAGTTCTACTCCGAAGGTAGAATAAACCATCCCAAAGATAGTGGAAATGATTCTCAGCCACTAGAAACCAAAATAGCTGATACCCAAATAAACAATGCAGAGTTACGTAAAATTCCAGTTCAGTTCGTAAAGGGAGTCGGACCTAAACTAGCCGAAAAATTAAATAAAATCGGGATTGAAACCTGTGAGCAACTGCTCAAATACAATCCTCGAGACTTCATAAGCTACCAAAGCAAGTCTCTAATTAGTGATCTAATACTTGATGATAACGCTACTATCTTCGGAACAATTCACAAAATTGGAGCCTATAAAAGTCCCAAAAAAGACCTGGTCATTTTAAATGTCGATATCAAAGATATTTCAGGTAAATTAAAAATCACTAAATACTTTCAAGGTAACTCCAGTCACTTCTATTTAAAACAGTTCAAATCCCTGTACCCAGAGGGAAGTAAAGTACTTTGTTTCGGAAAAGTAAAAATAGACAAATTCTCAAAAAAACTAACTTTAGGTAATCCAGTCATAGAAGTAGTTGGCGATGAATTAAGTGAAGAAGCTAATCCTAACCAAGACCGTATTATTCCGATTTATCCTCTTACTGAAGGGCTTTCCATGGTACAGCTTAAAAAAGTAATTAAGCAGACTTTAGATATCTATTTACCTTCAGTAAAAGAATTCATCCCTCAAGAAATCATCGATAAATATGAACTTATAAGTTACCAAGATGCCATTGATAAAGTTCACCGTCCTCAAGAAGAACTAGACATCACTAAAGCTGCTGAAAGGCTGAGTTTCAATGATTTCTTCTTAATGCAAGTGCAATTCATGCTAGTTAGAAAAAGAGTAAAGAAAGACTCAAAAGGTATCCAATTCAATTGTTTTGATGGTGGTCTAGTCGATAAATTTATCAATTCCTTACCTTTTAGCTTGACTGATGCTCAGGAAAGAGTTTTCTACGAAGAAATACTCTTAGACATGGTTAGTGAGGAGCCTATGCATCGTTTACTTCAAGGAGATGTCGGCGCAGGTAAAACTGTAGTTGCTTTCCTAGCTGCTTTAGTAGCCTTGAATGATGGCTATCAAGTCGGGATGATGGTTCCGACTGAAATTCTTGCTAAGCAACACCACAAGAAAATGCTTGATTGGGTAAATAAAATGGGAGCTAATCTAGAAATAAACCCAGTTTTATTAATCGGAAAGCAAGGTGCAAAAGAAAGAAGAGAAGCTTTAGAAGGAATAGCAAATGGCTCTAAAAATCTCATAGTTGGTACCCACGCTCTTATTCAAGAAAAAGTTGAATATAAAAACTTAGGTTTAGTAATTATCGATGAGCAACATCGTTTCGGGGTTAAACAAAGAGAACAACTCGCCCTTAAAGCTAGAAATAAATCAGGCAACACAGTTTTAGTAGAAAAATTGTTTATGACGGCGACACCTATCCCTAGAACACTTGCACTTGCCATGCATGGTGATTTAGATTTATCAGAAATTGATCAATTGCCAGCAAACCGTTTACCTATAAAAACTTCCATTGTTAAAAAGAAAAGTGAAGCTCATAAACTAATCAAATCTGAACTGGACGAAGGAAATCAAGCTTACATAGTTTTCCCACTAATAGATGAATCTGAAACACTAGCTGCTGAAGCAGCTTCAGTAGAATTTGAGAAGCTCCAAAAAGGAGCTTTCAAAAAATATACCATGGGCTTAATTCATGGAAAGTTAAATGACGAAGAAAAAGAAGCTACTATGCAAGCTTTCTATAGAAAGGAAATCCAAATCCTAGTAGCAACAACAGTAATTGAAGTTGGGATTGATGTCCCAGATGCTACCGTGATTCTCATAGAATCCTGTCAAAGATTTGGTTTGGCACAACTCCACCAGCTTCGCGGTCGTGTCGGCAGAAGTAATAAGCAATCCTACTGCTTACTTTCCAGCAATTCCAAAAACCCAGAAAGTAATCAAAGATTAGATATCCTAGTAAAGAGTAATAATGGTTTTATCGTTGCCCAGAATGATTTAAAAATCCGTGGTTCTGGTGATTTTCTAGGAGTAAAGCAATCAGGCATTTCTGATAGCTTTTTAAATTCATTAATTGATCAGGAAGAGCTTTTAATTAAAGCTCGAAAAGCTGCTGAAAATTTCATTGAAGAACACGATAATCTTGAAGTATCGTCTCCTGAATTACATAAAGCGATAAAAGAATTCCAACGTTCAGTAAATTTAAATGCTGGATAAGTATTCTTCAAGATCATCATCATCAGTAAAGTATTCACTACATTGCTTATTAATACAGACTTTAGCTTTAGCCTCGGAACTACCTTCTTTCAAGTTTAATAAAAAGAAATTTGTCTTATAATCTAAGAATTCTTCTAACAAACGTCCTGCATCTTTTGAATCTAAGTCTCTAGCTAATAATTTTAGATAAATCGGTTCACGCTCCAGCTCTCTTTTTAGAAGCAATATATTATAGTCATGAAAAGATTCATATTTAATGTCATCTTTTATAGTTCTTTCAAAAACCTCTTCAGCAAAGGTTCTATACTTAGGCTCATCTAAGAAATAATATAAAAAGTTCATATATCTTGCAGCTTGAATGTTAAAATACACATCTTCTTTATCATCCAAGATCAAGTCAGCAAGAGCTCTTGATGTATCCAACCAATAACTATCATTAGTAAAGTTATAGAGATAAAGTAAGGAATTTACTAAATCTAAATTAACTTGATCACCACCTAATTTATCTATGATTTGTTCAGCGAGCCTAGAAGCTTTCTCTAAATAACGTATATCTAAAGTGACCCTATATAACTTAAGAATAGTCGCTAAAGCATAAGAGTTGTCATCCATATCTGGATAAGAAGAGTCTTCTTGCTTATACAGAAAAAATCCTTCAGGATTTGAGATATGATTTAAAACTTTAGAAAAAAGTTTTTTAGAGTAATCTTTCAGATAACTTTTATCTAAAAATACAGAAGCATCTGCATAGTAATTCACCTGATACATATGCGAAAAATCAAACTCATTCTTTTTCATAAAACGAATTTTACGAATTGATGTTTTTAGAATATCTAAAGCCACATCGCCAGCTTTTTCTTTATCTTTATAGTTAAAATACTGAAGCTTATTATTTTTAAGATGAAATAGCAGTTCTAAAACATCTTTTTTATGTCTTAAAGTATTATGTGAGTCGGTTAAGTATATTTTTCTAAAACTCTTAGCTAGAGTATTAAAATATTCATTTATCTCAATATCACTAAGCTCTTTTTCACTTTCAATAATCTCTTCGATTTGAGCATCAATGCTCTTTTCGTCAGGTCTTAAACCTCGCTCCTTTTTGCCACAAGAAACGAGAAACATTGAACAAATAATCGTTAAAACAAAAATTAAATTTAATTTTAAATTTTTAGACACTATTTCGATGATAGCAAAATTTGCTAAAATGACACCCACTAGTCTAAGTGGCGGAATGGTAGACGCGCTATCTTGAGGGGGTAGTGACCTTTAGGTCGTATGAGTTCAAGTCTCATCTTAGACACCATTTTATTTCACATATAAACTTGAATTAAAAATTTACAGTTAAACTCTGCGATAATATTAAGCTATGCCTTATACATTAGAAGAAATTAAAAAACTCCCGAAAACAGATTTACATGTTCACCTAGATGGATCTATTCGCTTAAGTAGTCTCATTGAATTTGCTAAAAAATTAAAGATTGAGTTGCCTTCGTATACAGTTGAGGGCTTAAAAGAATTAGTTTTTAAAGATCAGTATAAAGACCTTCCTGAGTATCTGGAGTGCTTCGGATATACCTGTGCTGCTCTTATGGATTTAGAGAACCTTGAACAAGCAGCTTATGAGTTTGCCTATGATGCATTTAATGACGGTGTTTATAGAATCGAACCTAGGTATTGTCCATCTTTGATGCTTAATGAAAAGAATTTATATAATAACCAAGACATTATTACATCCATCGAAAAAGGTTTAAGCAAAGCTAGTAAAGAAATTAACGAAATCATCAAGTCTAGTGATGAAATTAAAAATAATTTAGACCAATATCCATGGGCAGATAAAGAGTTTTCATATACTCATATTCTTTGTATTATGAGACACTGGTCTCCAACTGATAGTAAAAGCTACATCGAAGAATTACTGTCTATAAGAGAAAAAACAGATTTACCGATCCATAATATTGATTTAGCTGGTCCTGAAAATGGTTTCCCGGTTTCACTTCATAAAGAAGCTTTTGAGCTTACTCATAAGGCAGATTTAACTAAAACTATTCATGCTGGTGAAGCAGCTGGTCCTGAGAGTATAGTGGAAGCTATAGAAATTGCGAATGCTAAAAGAATCGGACATGGGGTGAACTTATTTAATGCTAACTACCCTTACCCAGAAAGTAAAAAAACAGAACTGATTAAAAATATGATTGATAATAAAATCTGCATTGAAGTTTGCTTAACTAGTAATCTACAAACTCTTCCTGAACTGGAAATGAAACCAGAAAATCACAGCTTTAAGAAAATGTTAGATGCTGGCTTACTTTTAAGTCCTTGTACTGATAATACGACCGTCTCTAACACCACTGTTAGCGAGGAAATATACAAAATGCAAGAGACTTTCAACTTAAGTGGAGCAAATGTTGAAAGTCTTCTTGCTTGTGGTTTCAGATCGATGTTTAGAGTAAAATCTCACTTTAGCTAATTTATTAGCTGACTACGCCTCTTGCTTCTTTATAGGCGCTTTCACCATTAAGCTTAGGTCCATAACCTTGTGCTACTTCGCTCATCATTTGGTTAATCTTTTGTCTGGCAGCAGCTGGATCCAATTGGATCTGTTCAGCTGAAAGCCCAGTCATAGTATTATCTTCATTGTCAATATCTAAGCCATCTTCATGTGGATCAAATACACCATCTCCTTGATATTTTAATGGGTCAATAACACCCTTTACAATCTCTTCATTAATTCCTATACTGTCTACTCTGCTCATTTTTCGTCTCCTCTAGAATCTTTTCCTTAGTTTGATCCTGATTTCACGATTTAAGTAAAGCATGTAGATATTAAGCTCTGGTTAAGGGATAAAAAATTTTCTAATATTTTTCAAAAATCAAAGAAAATTAATCTCCCTACAAAAAGTTTTCTAAAAATAAGGTAATAAGAATCTTGCTTATCACTCTTTTTTTTAGAAAGTCTCCTTTGGAGGTTTACTATATAAGCTAATATAAATATTTAATGCTTAGCTCGAAAGAAAAAGTAAATATTTATTTCGATAACTCTGCTACGACCCCTCTTGCAGAAGATGTAATCGAATCTATGCATGAAAGCCTTCGAAGTAACTTTGCTAACCCTAGCAGTATTCATAGTGCAGGCAGAAAATCCAAAAAATTGCTAACTAAAGCAAGAGAAAGACTTGCAAGTGAAATAAATGCGAAGCTAGAGGAAATAAAATTCCTAAGTGGCGCTACTGAAGCTAACAATACTGTTTTTAAACTTTGTGACTATGAGCTAATAATTACTAGCCCTAGTGAACATGCAAGTGTAATTGAACCAGCAAAAGCTACAGGTAAAGAAATTATTTGGCTTGAATTAGATCAAGAAGGCTTCATTTGTATTCAGGAACTTGATAAGCACCTTAAAGAAAATGCTAGTAAGAAAGTTTTGGTATCGATAATGCATGCTAACAGTGAAATTGGAACCATACAGGATATAGAAGGAATAGGGAAAATCTGTAAAAAGCACGGTGCAATATTTCATAGTGACTGTGTGCAAAGCTTAACGAAAGTTCCCATTAATGTTAAGAAGTTTAACCTAGACTTTATCTCTGCTTCAGCTCATAAACTTCATGGTCCTAAAGGTGTCGGATTTTTATATATGGCGAAAGCTGCTGAAAAGCATTTAAAAGATAAAGCTTTAATTATCGGTGGCTCTCAAGAAAATAACTTTCGATCTGGGACAGAGAACTTACCAGGTATTTTAGGCTTCATAAAAGCCATAGAATTATCCTCAGATAAGAAAAAAGTTCAGCAAACTAAAGAATTAAGGGATAAATTACTAAAAGCTCTAAAAAAGATCAATGGCTTTCGACTAAATGGACCTAAGAATTTAAATCAAAGATTATGCTCAAATTTAAACTTTGCTTTAACGAATCTAAAGTTTACAAGTGAGCAACTTGTACTACAATTAGATTTAAAGGGAGTCTTTGTAAGCTCTGGTTCAGCTTGTAGCTCAAATAAAGCTAATACAGCTATTATTGAAAGCTCATATGTACTGAGAGCATGTAAAATTCCTGAAGAAATAGCGAGAAAATCTATCAGATTATCACTTTCTTGGATGAATACCGAAGAAGAAATCTCTCAATTCCTCGAGATCCTAAAGCAAATCAATTAATACTGGTTTTGGAATAGAAAAAAAAGGGTAAAGGATCATAGTAGGGTAGAAAACACATATCTTCAATGGCACGAGAAGAAGATCTATTAATTGGCCCAAGTGAGTCAGACATCGATGAGGTAAAAGAGTTCCAGAAGGACCTCGACACCGATAATGCCGACCTTCTTAAACAGAGCAAAAGCGAGAAAGCAGCTCTAATAAATGATAGTGTTTACTTATATCTAAAAGAAATCGGAAAAATACCGACCATTAACTCTGAGAGAGAAATTGAGATAGCTCGAGACATCCGTTCAGAAGACGAAGAAATTTCAGATAGAGCTCAAAGAGCTTTAGTTCAAGCTAACTTAAGGTTAGTCGTTAGTATAGCTAAACGTTACGCTAGAAACTCTAATCAGTTACTTGATCTTATTCAGGAAGGTAATTTAGGGCTCATGAAAGCTGCTGCTAAGTTTGATTTCAGAAAAGGTTATAGATTCAGCACATTTGCAACATGGTGGATCAGGCAATCAATCAGTAGGTCTATTGCTGATAAATCTAGAACTATCAGAATTCCAGTTCATATGATTGAAATGGCAAGTAAACTTAACAAAGTTAAGTTAGAACTACGTCAAGTCCTCAATAGAGATCCTAAGCCAGAAGAAATAGCTAAAGAGTTAGATATCAGTATGGATAAGTTAGAAGAGATTGAAAATCTACAAATTAAAACTGTTTCTATGTCTACGAAATTAAAAGGCGAAGAGGGAGTAGATATATCTGACTTCATCGCTAGTAATAACGCCTTTAAATCACCAGATGAACATACCAACTCAACTCTACTTAGGGGTGAACTTAAAAATATTATCGAAGAGCTTACAGAAATTGAACAAAACATTTTATTCTTAAAGTATGGAATCGCTGCTGATCGCACCTATGAAAATGATGAATTAGCTGAAATTTTAGAGATACCTAAAGCTCAAGTCAAAAAATTTGAAGCAAGAGCCCTCAGAAAACTCAAACTTTACGCTAAAGACATTAAAGATCTTAAAGAATTTTTAAATTAAAGCCATCAATTAGGCTTTACTTTGTTATGATTGCAATATTGCTCAACGTCGAGTAATAAATAGCCTTAGTAATCATGTCAAGTCAAGTATTAAATTTTGAAACTATAAAAGAGAAAGCTCTTCAGATACGTATCAATTCATTGAAAATGATACACGCTGCAAAATCAGGTCACCCAGGTGGCTCACTTTCAATAGCTGATATTTTGGCGACTCTATACTTCGGTGGTCATTTAAAACATGACCCGAAAAACCCTAAGTCTGAAGATAGAGACATTTTAGTAGTAAGTAAAGGTCACTCTTCTCCAGCCGTTTATTCTGCTTTAGGTTTAGCTGGTTTCTTTAATATCGAAGATACCATTAACTTTAGAAAATTAGGTTCTCCATTCCAAGGACATATCGATTGTGTAAGAGTTCCAGGAGTTGAGATGTCGACAGGCTCACTTGGTCACGGACTTTCTAATGCTAATGGCTTTGCCATTGCAGCAAAGCTTGATAAAACGAATCGTAAAGTTTTTGCTATCCTAAGTGATGGTGAGCTTCAAGAAGGTCAATCATGGGAAGCTTTTATGGCAGCTGCTCACTTCCAATTAAATAACTTAGTAGTTTTTATAGATAGAAATAGAATTCAGTTAGATGGTTTCACAGAAACCACTATGGCACTAAATCCTCTTGAAGATAAACTTAGAGCTTTCAATTGGAATACTACCGTGATAGATGGACACAATGTCGAAGAAATTAATTCAGCATTAGAAAAAGCATACAAAACAGCTGAAAGTTCAGATAAGCCTTTTATAATCATCGCTAACACTGTTAAAGGTAAAGGAGTTTCATTCATGGAAGACCAAGTTTCTTGGCATGGAGTAGCTCCAAAAGATGAAGATTTAGAAAAAGCTTTAGAGGAGTTGAAATAGTTATGGGCGCAGCGATTGAATTATCCACAGAAAAAATAGCTACAAGAGCAGCTTATGGTAAGACTCTTCTAGAGCTAGGAAAAGAGAATAATGACATAGTAGTACTTGATGCTGATTTATCAGGAAGTACTCAAACTAAACACTTCGCTAAAGAATTCCCTGAAAGATTCTTTAATATGGGAATCGCTGAAGCGAACATGATTTCGACAGCAGCTGGATTAGCAAAAGCTGGAAAAATTCCTTTTGCTAGTAGCTTTGCTATGTTTGCGACTGGAAGAGCTTGGGAGCAGGTTAGAAACTCTGTAGCTCATAACCACGCAAATGTGAAAATCTGTGCTACTCACTCAGGGCTTACAGTAGGTGAAGATGGTGCTAGTCACCAAATCATCGAAGACATAGCATTAATGAAAGCTATCCCTGGGATGACCGTTATAGTTCCAGCTGATAGCGTAGAAACTGAACAAGTGATTAGAACTATAGCTGAATATAATGGACCTGTTTATGTTCGCTTAGGAAGAGCGGCTGTGCCAATTATCCATGATGAAAATCATAAATTTGAAATTGGTAAAGCAAATATTCTTAAAGAAGGAACTGATGCAACTATAGTTGCGACAGGAGTTATGGTAAGCAGAGCACTAGAAGCAGCGCAGCAAGCTGAGGCTAAAGGAAAAAGCATTGAAGTAATTAATGTTGCTTCGATCAAACCACTTGATACTGAGACTATTATCAACTCAGCTAACAAAACTAAAAAAGTTATTAGTGCTGAAGAGCACAATATCTGGGGTGGTTTAGGTGATTCAGTTGCCAGCGCAATTTTAGAAAACGCTAGTGAGAAAATTAAATTCAAAAGACTAGGTGTGAATGATTTATTCGGTCAGTCAGGAAAAGCAGAAGAGCTTTTAGATCACTATGATTTAACTGCTGAAAAATTACTTAGCCTAGCCCTTGCTTAAGGTTAGAATAGATATATGTTCACAGATTTTAGTAGAACTCTATTCATATTTTCTTTGATAGTTCTTGCTAATTACACTGTTTTTTCAATATTTAGCTATGAATACTCACCATTATTCTTAGTGGTTTTCCTAGCTGCAATTTCATTTAGAAAAAATTATGCTACAGTAGCCTGCCTGAGCTTTATTATTTTAGGTTTATTTGGCTTACCTTGCTTTAGCTTCGGCGCTGGACTCAGCTACTTAAAAGAACCTAGCATCGTTTATATCATTAGTTTGATTCCTTTTAGTATCTATTCCTTCGTAAATAAAAAAAAGAATCCTTTATTCGCTTTTTTAGTTTTACATTTCACCGCGAATTTACTATTAATTCTCCTAGGAAACTTTAATCCGTATAGGTTTATTGATTATTCAATAATTCAGCTAATATTTGATCTCAGCCTAGCTGCAGCTGTCTATTATGGTAAAACCCTAAAGCCTAAAGAAGTATAATATAATATTCAGTTCTTGACTTAACAAGTTTCAATTTTATATTATTTTAACAATTATGAGTGAAACAAGTTTTTTTGGACCTAGCATTAACCAAAACGAAAATCTAACCCCTATGTTTTTTACTGGGGGTAACG
>CALBDR010000422.1 GCA_937927525.1 uncultured Candidatus Melainabacteria bacterium | reverse complement strand
CTTTCAATTACAGAGTTTCACCACTTTCTTTTTTATTCAAGTTTCATTTCTTTGAGATAGAGCCAAAGATTCTGTTAAAAAAATAAGCAAATATAAGCCAAAAAGCCCACTTTTTATAAGTAAGAAAGTGGGCTTTTTCTATGTAATCAATCAAAACTAACTAAGGAAGAGTCACTACTACAGCAGCCTTAACCGGAACTGGCTTAGAAACATCTTTATTACCTTTAGATGAAGACTTAGCCCATGGACCAGCTTTAGCATTTAATTTAAATTTAAGCTCTTTTGTAGCTGAATCGTAATTAACTACAGTTAATTTACCATTAGCAATAGTGTCATTCGTAGAAGTAATTCCAGTAGTCTTAGTGTTTAAACCGTTGATTATAGTTTTTTGACCTTGGAAAACGATAATTGCTTGAGCAGTGTCTTCGTTACCAGTAGCAGTTACATCAAGTTTAGTTCCTTTCGCTAAAGTATCAACGATACTTTAAGGAATAATTACTGTTAAAGTACCTGAAGTAGTACCCTTAGCACTACCTAAAGTAATATTAATTCTATCTGCTTGCTCAACTGCAGCAACAGAATTACCACCATCTGAATTACTTACACTTTTAAAATTTACAAAACCAAACTTAAATAAAGTAATTAATTATTTAAATTTATTATTTTTCTATAATTAATTGGAATATATTTAACTTTAACAATATTATTCTCTAAATCAAAGCCTCCCAATTGGGAGGCTTTGATTAGAATGTATTAATTTTTAGAATTTATAATTAAGCAGTTACAGCTTCATTGAAGTAATCTTTAAGACCATCTTCATTAGGCTTCATAGCTTTATCACCTTCGTTCCAGTTTGCTGGGCAAACTTCACCATTCTTCTCGAAGAACTGAAGAGCTTTAACCATACGGATAGCTTCATCGATGTTTCTTCCTAAAGGTAAGTTGTTAACAACTTGGTGTTGAACTGTTTGTTCTTTGTCGATTAAGAATAAACCTCTGAAAGCTACTCCCATGTTTTCTTCAACAACATCATAAGCTTCAGCGATTTCTTTTTTAAGGTCAGAAACTAAAGCATACTTAACACCTTTAATTCCGCCTTCTTTCTTATCAGTGTTTAACCAAGCGAAGTGAGAGAACTTAGAGTCAACAGATACACCAATAACTTCTGTATCTAAACTGTTAAATTCTTCTAATTTTGCTTGGAAAGCGTGTAATTCAGTTGGACAAACGAATGTGAAATCTAATGGGTAGAAGAATAATACAACATACTTCTTACCTTTAAAATCACTTAATTTAATTTGTTTGAACTCAGTTCCGTTTACTACTGCATCAGCTGTAAAATCTGGTGCTTCTTTTCCTACTAATACTCCCATGTTTATCTCCTTTTTATGTTATTATCGACAGACTTTAAATTTAAAATATAAAGCCTTTTTAAAGCTTGATATCCTTAAAGCAAGCCACAATAACAAGTTTGATTATACACCAACATGATATGATTATCAGTCCAATAATATGAAAAATTTAGAAAAAACTAAAGTATTCAACGTCAACATAGATAAGGTAGACGCACTTGCAACTCCTAGAAGTATCGGCGAAGAAATTCCTATTACTGATGAATTGTCTGAATTTGTTTATCAGAGCAGAGAAAAAGTTTCCAACATAATACAAGGAAAAGATAATAGATTACTTGCAATAGTTGGACCATGTTCTATCCACGATCAAGAACTTGCTTTTCATTACGCTGAAAAATTAGCAAAACTAAGAGAAGAAATTGGCGACAAAATTGAACTTATAATGAGAGTTTACTTTGAGAAACCTAGAACTTCTACTGGTTGGAAAGGAATGATCAATGATCCACACTTAAACGGATCATTCCACATGGAAGAAGGTTTAAGAACAGCAAGAAGAATTTTAAAAACTATAAATATGCTTGGGGTACCTTGTGCAACTGAAATGTTAGACCCTCTAGTTCCACAATACATTGCTGATCTAGTTTCATGGGTAGCTATCGGAGCAAGAACCACTGAATCACAGACTCATAGAGAAATGTCTAGTGGTTTATCTATGCCAGTAGGTTTCAAAAATGCTACTAATGGAGATGTAAGTGTCGCTATCAACGCCATTAAATCATCAAGAGCACCACATTCTTTTCTAGGTATTCACCAAGATGAAGGTAAAGTCGCGATATATCACACTAAAGGAAACCCTAACTGTCATATAGTTTTACGTGGTGGTAAAAATGGACCAAACTACTGTTCTGAAAATATTTCTAAATATGAAGAAGAGTTAAAATCTGCAAAAATCGATAGTAAAATTATTATCGACTGTAATCACGAGAACTCTGGCAAAGATCCTTATAAACAACCGGATGTATTAAAATCGATACTCGATCAAAAACAAAAAGGTAACCAGTCTATCTGTGGATTTATGATTGAAAGTAATATCCACGGCGGCAATCAATCTATTCCTGATGATTTAACACAATTAAAATACGGTGTATCAATCACTGACAAGTGTTTGGATTGGGAAAATACAGAAAAGTCTATTAAAGATTTAGCTTCAGGGCTTTAATTAAATTAGTCTTAAGACTAATTTCTAATCATAAATACTAACAATATTGTATTTATGAAGCTGTGACTGAACACTACCACTTCTCATATAATCTATAAATTTAGCTACGTTACTGGTAATCTTCCCTGCACTAACTAAATAAAGATATCTAGAAAGTGGATACTGCCCTTTTCTTACTTTATCTTTATCTATGCTCATAACCTTTTCACCATTAACAGTAGTATAAGCTACAGGAGCAACTCCCTTCTCTTCAAAAATAGTTGCGATCTTTAAGATCTTAACCTTTCTATTTTTAATATCACTTAAACTTGCATATGAAATAGCAGTAGGGTCATCTTCGACAAAATCCATTACTTGTTTTACATCATAGATCTGAGTAACATCTGGAGCAAACTTATTACCATATAAAACTCTCTCTCTAAAGAAGCTAACAGTTCCATGGTGGAATGTTTTAGAGTATTTCTTAACAGGGACGTCTTTACCACCAAAATATTTCCAGGAAACATTTTCAGTTGAAAACATTTTCTGTAAATCCTCAACAGATATTACCTCTACAGGATTCGCCTCATTAACTATTACCACAACTACATCTAAAGCCATCTTATGGTCAACAAGCTCTCTACCAGAAACTTTAACTGCTCTTTTTCTTTCAGCAATAGTAGGAATTCTAGAACAAGAAGCTAGATCTATTTTTCCTTCAATTAATTCACTAATAGCAAGACTACTGTCGGACCTCTCTAAAGTTAAATCTAAATCAGGGTTATCAATTTTAAAACCAGATTTATAATCATCAAAAATTCTCACTAAAGATGATGAACCATTAATAGATATTCTCTTAGTTTTACTTGCTACTGATAAAGAACTCAAATCCTTATCAGTTCTATACTCATTCATTAAAGAAGTTAACTGAGTAGCATGATTATTAAAGAAACGATCATACATCAAATAACCAATAGCACCTAACATTATTAGAAATAAAAGCGGTGCCATACAACCAATAGACTTGGATTTTTCAGGAACTAGAGCTTGCTGTTGAGGAATATCTGCTACTTTCTTTTTCTTAGTAAGTACTTTCTTATAATCTTTAAGAGGAATATTGTCACAAATATAATTAGTAGCAACTTCTATAAGCTGATTAGCCTCAGCTAGACTTACTCCTAAGTCCATAGAAATAGTATTTAAATCAGAACGATAATAGAAAACAAGTTCAGCAGCACGTTTTACTCTTAAATAGTTATTATGCTTGGGTGCTAAGTACTTTCCATTATTATATTTACCAATATCTTGTAATGGTTGAGAAAGATTATTAATTAAATTATTAATAGATAAAGCAAGAGACATCATTTCTCTTTTTTCTTTATCAGAAACCTCTTCAGTTGTATATCTATCAATATGAGTCGAAAAATCTAAGACAGCAAGTATAATATGTTGTTTTATTTCAAGTTCACTAAATGCCATATTAACTGTTTTCTGTATTCTTTATAACTAAACTATAAACAAGATTGAGGGTTTCCTCACTAACAGAATTTCCTAACATATTAATAAGAACTTCAGATATTACCTCTCTATCTTCATCATCCATTTTAAACACATTTTACAGTATCTATAAGATATAGTGTATATTTTCTTATGTGAAGTTAGTTGTTGGACTAGGAAATATAGGAAAAGAATACGATAACACTAGGCATAATATAGGCTTTGAGTTTATTGATTTTCTTGCAAATAAATTAAATTTAACTTTCAATAAAGAGAAAAAGTTAAAAGCAGAAGTCGCTAAAGCAAATAATATTATTTTTGCTAAACCTACTACTTATATGAATTTATCTGGAGATGCGATTAATAAAATTGCTTGTTTCTACAAAATTAAGAGAGAAGATATTTTAGTGATCCAAGACGAAATAAGTCTAAATTATGAAATTGTAAAATTTAGTTTTAATCGCGGTGCAGGCGGGCAGCATGGAATAGAAGATATTATCAGAAAAATTGGTGGTAAAAATTTTAGCAGAATAAGAATAGGTGTCGGACCTGATCCAGGTGGAGATAAAAGATCTAAGTTTGTTTTAAGTAAATTTACTAGAGAAGAACAAGAAAAAAGAAATAAAATTTTTGAAGATTCACTATTTATATATGATCAGTGGTTAAATAAACCTATAGAAAAGATACAAAATCCCAATGATAAAGCACATAATGCTAAGCTGAAAAACAAGAAAATGAAATATAAATTAAAAAAAGGACTTACACTTTGGTTAACTGGCTTATCTGGAGCTGGAAAATCTACTATATCAGAAGCTTTAATAGGAAAACTTACTAAAAATAATAAAGAATTTCCTCTAGAACTTTTAGATGGAGATGAGATAAGGGATAATTTAAATCAAGGTCTAAGCTTCAGTAAAGAAGATAGATTTACTAACATAAAAAGAATAGCTTTTTTAGCTGGGAAACTTTCTAAACATGGAGTACTTGTCGTAGTGCCAGTTATAGCTCCTTATGAGGAAGCAAGACAAATGGCTAGATCTTATAGTAAGAACTTTATCGAAATTTTTGTTAACGCAAGTCTAGAAAAAGTCGAAGAAAGAGATGTTAAAGGACTTTATGCTAAAGCACGTTCAGGAGAAATTGAAAATTTCACAGGCATATCAGATCCCTATGAGGCCCCTTTAAATCCCGACATAGAGCTTAACACAGATAAAGAATCAATTTCTGAATCAGTTGAGAAAATTTTGAACAAATTAATAGAAAAAGGATATGTAGAAAACTTTTAAAAATATTTTTTAACACATGCAAATCAATTTTTTATAGAAACTAAAAAAGTCAAGATCAAAACTAACAATATTTTAATTAGTTTCCAACATGTTTTATAGTCAATTTCAAAAGTAATATACTAAGTTTTAAACAATTAAAACAGCCTATATAACTACAAAAGAATAAGAAATAAAAAAAGAAATATATAAAAAATAAAAACAAAACTTTTTAAAAACTTGGTATATTTTTAAATCATGCAGCTTAAAGTTTCTCAAAAATTATTAGATAAGGCTATTAAGTCTGTTGTTAAAGCTGTCCCAGCTAAAGGAATTCAGCCAATTTTAAATAATATTTATTTAAAAACTCTTCAGGAAAAACTTTTATTAAATGCGACTGATTTAGATTTTTGGATAGAAGCAACTATACCTTCACAAAATCAATCAGAAGGAGCTGTAGCTATTTCTGCTAAAAAGATTGAAGAAATTTCAAGTAAATTTTCTGATGAAGAATTAAATCTTCATATGGAAGATGAAAAAAAAGTTCTAGAAATTGGTTCTGAAAAAATTAAATTCGATTTAATTGGATTACCAGGAGATGATTTTCCAGCTTTTGAAAAACCTGATTTAACGGGGCAAGATTTTATTACTATTAATAGACAAGAATTTTTGAGTTTAATAAATGTTGTTCAAATTTCTGCTTCAAGATTTGATCTTAATAATATTTTAGGTGGAATTTATATCGGAATTAAAGAAACAGAAGAGAAAGAATATTTTTTAGAATTTGCAAGCTCTGATGGAGGCAGACTTTCAGCTTATTCACTTAAATTAGATAATTTAGGTGAAAACCCTAGCTTTGTTAATAAAGCAGTAATTGTTCCAATTAAAATTATTTTAGATATTCAGAAAATTTTAGATACTAGTGTTGATGATAATGTCCAAATAGCATTTTTATCTTCTCAAGTAGTTTTCAAAACAGAAGATCGTTATGTCGTTTCTAGAATTTTAGAAGGTGAATATCCTAACTACATGGAATTAGTTCCTGCTGGGCATGATAAAAAAGCCGTAGTTAGTAGAAAAGGTTTTCAAGCAGCTTTAGATAGAGTTGCTGTTATGGCAAATGAAGTTACTAATATGGTTAAACTTTCTTTTAAAGATAATCAAATGACTTTAAAATGTTCAAATCTTGATTTTGGTAATGCGATAGAAACTTTAGAAACCAATGATTATGAAGGTTCTGAACTTGAAATTAATTTCAATGTTAGATTCATTATGGATTTTTTAAAAGTTATAGATTCTGATAATGTTGTTATTTATATGAATGCAAATGAAAGTCCAGCTTTAATTAAACCTGAAACAGGAAATGAATATATTTATGTGATTATGCCGTTGAAGTCTGTGTAATTAGCTTTTTTGTCTTATTAAAGAGGTATATCTCCAATCTTATTTTCAATAGCACTAACAAGATTAAATACATCGTCTTCTGAAAGGTTTGTAGAATCATTAAGTTCGGACATATTTTCAGCTAAATAACTTGCTGTAAAAGTTGAAAAATTATTGTTAAGTAATTTTCTAAGTGCAACTAAAAAATCTTTTCTAATATATGGAATGACTTGATTAGATTCTGACCGAGAAATCGTGATATTTCTATAGTCATTTTTTATTGTATCTTTAGAGGAATGAGATTTGTCACATCTTACATCACGCTCTTCTGTAAAAAGGTTTACAGCACTTTTTATCATATATTCAAAATATTTATCCACATCAAGCTTATTACTATCTGGCATGAATTCTGATAATAAGTTGCACAAATTTACTTCTTCATTAAGTTCAGAATCATAATCTAAAATTTTCATATGTTTCAAAGCTTTTATGAATTCTCTTTGTAGACCATTTAAACAAAGCTTATCGTTAATTTTTTTAGTTTCAGTTAGTTGTTCTCCTATATTTCTATGATTTATTTGAGATGTTTGACCTTGAGTAGATTCATAGTTTTCTCCAGGTAGAATAACCCTTCTAATAGGTTTAGTATTACTCCTTATCCCTATCTTAAAATTTTTAAAATTCATAATCAAACATTACTTAATGACTTTATCGGATCCATATCCACAAGATAACACACTTAACTGGAAAAAGTCAATACGTTTTATTTTTAGATAAATTTTCACCATCATTACGTGGATCTTCTATGCTCTTTTAATTTATAAAAACTAGTAATTTGGTGAATATAAGTTATTATAATTAAAGCTTTTTTACTTAAGGGTAATATCATAGATTTAGGTTTAGCATTTATCATTGGTGCAGCATTTAAGGCTATAGTCTCATCTTTTGTTGCTGACATCATCATGCCTTCTATTGGTTTAGTTATGGAAGGTAATAGACTTCATTATTATGGGTACTGCTGTTTTTGTAGCACTGAAAGCATACG
>CALBDR010000421.1 GCA_937927525.1 uncultured Candidatus Melainabacteria bacterium | reverse complement strand
CAATTTTTATTCTAAGGTATTAGAAAATGGCAGATAAAACGCCAATAAGGACAGTATTTGACAACGGTGGAAACGCTGTTGGTCTGTCTGAATTTCAAACAGGCGAAACTGTAGGCTACGAACATGGTGGTACAGGTCTTAGCGCGTTAGGTTCTGCTGGCCAAGTTTTAAAAATTAATGATGAAGGTACAGCTATTGAGTGGGCTAACGATGCTCAATCTAATCTTCAGCCGTACCTTCAAGTAGCTAATGCTAATATTTCTTTTGTCACTAAGTCCACAGCACTTGCTTCTAATAATGCTCTTATCGCTCTTATCAACGATAGAATGCAAGTTGCTAACGTTCAGTCGCTTGTATCGACTGAAGTAAGTAATCTTATCGATGCAGCCCCCGCTGCTCTTGATACTCTTAATGAGTTAGCAGCTGCTATCGGCGACGACTCTAACTTTATTACTACTATTACAACATCTATTGGTACTAAAGCAACTAACACATACGTTAACACACTTTTAGCCAATACTAACTCTTTCATAACAGAAAAAGCAGTAACCGGTGTTTCGTTTGCTTCTTCTAATAACACGTTAACTATTAATACCGGGGAAACATTTTACGACACTACTATTGACGTTTCAGATAAAGCAACCTGGACTGCTCTTCTAGAAACCAACACTGCTATTAGAGTGCTTGTATCTGATAGGCTGCAAGTTGCTAATGCAGACGCTCTGTACGTAACTAAGTCAACAGCTTTAACTTCTAACAACGCTCTTAACAATCTTGTAAGCGATCGCATACAGGTTGCTAACGCAGCAGCAATCTACGCTACTAAAGCATATGCAGCATCTAATACATTCGTTAACCAGACATTTGTAACTAAAGCTGTAGCCTTATCCTCAAATACTGCACAAAACGTTTTAATAAACGATAGACTTCAAGTTGCAAATGCTGACGTACTTTATGTAACTAAGTCTACTGCTCTGGCTTCTAATAATGCTGTTAACAATCTAATAAGTGATCGCATACAGGTCGCAAACGCTACTACTTCGTTTGCACCAAAACGAGATACAATCAATACAATAACCGCTAATACTTCCCTTGACACGACCAATCATGGAAATATTGTCGTTGTTAATGCGAGCAATACAGTTACCATAACTGTTGATGCATCTAGTAATCTTACCGTTGGGGACAAGTTTACTATTTTACCGGTAGGCACAGGTCAGATAAATGTTAAACTAGATGTAGCAGACGTATTTTTAGGCACTAAGCTGTCACTAATAGCCATTAACGTTATTAGCGAAGAAGAAATTAATCCGTTCAAAGATAAAACATTTAACTCTCCATCGTTCGTTGACTCGATTACTACTGGTGTATACACCAAAGTAGAAGTGTTATATATCGGTGAGGGTAACTTCGTTCTAATAAAATAAAATTATAAATATGATAAATATATGTGCATAGGAGATTAACATGGAGTATGAAGTAAGTGACGCTATCGACGCGGCTTTCAACGGTAACACAACAGACTTCCAAGACGCTATTAACAGTATTCTTGGAAATAAAGTACGTGAAAGAGTTGGTGTTGAAAGAATTGCTGTAGCGCAAAGTTTCTTTAATGGATCAGATGCGAGCTCTCCTGAAGAAGACACCGAGTATAACGAGGATTATTCAGATGAAGACATTTAGACAACTAGTCGAAGCACCTGGGTCTCCCGCGCGCGATAACAAGCGCGAAATGGATGACGAGCAGGAAGTAAAAGGTTACAAGCCTCGTTCAAAAGGTGAAGAGGACTTCGCTAACGCTCATAATGTTACTAAACTATCTCACCCAGTAGCTACTGACGCTCAGTTCACTGGGGAGATTCAAAAAGGTAACCCTGACCATCATGTAGGTGGTAGAAAGCAAGCACCTGGCGAAGCTGTAACCAGGCAAGGCTCTTCTGATGTCAAAGCTGCTGGTAGGGAATATAAAGAACCTAAGCAGTACGCTAGAGGTGGAGAAAAGACACCGGTAATGCAAGGCTCTTCTAAGATTAAAGAAAGCTTTGCATCTTGGTTAGAGAGTACAGAAAATGGCGACAATTAAGCTACTATCTAACTCTATTGGCCTTGGTGACGCTAGCAATGTTGGCAACGCTACGTTTGTTCGTGTAGTCAATACAGACTCCGCAGAGCAAACCATTACTGTAGCTAACACTGTTGGTCCAGAAAACGGTGGTGGTCAAGCTGGTTCAGTTGTTATCGAAGCCGGGCAGGTAGAAATTATCGTAAAAGAGCCTACCGATACCATCGTCGCAACAGCAAACACAGTAAAAGCAACCTCAGTATCGAGATTCTAATATGAAACTTATCACCGAAATCACGGAAGAACTAGAATACATTGCTGAAGAAGCTGATAGCGGAAAAAAGAATTATAAAATCCGCGGCGTCTTTATGCAAGGTAATATTAAGAACCGTAACGGTCGAGTTTATCCGATGGAAGTTCTTAACAAAGAAGTCCGTCGTTATAATGAAGAGTATGTTGCTAAGAAGCGTGCTTTCGGTGAACTAGGACATCCTTCCGGTCCAACTATTAATCTGGACCGCGTATCACATATGATCACATCACTGTCTCCTGATGGTAGTAATATTATCGGAGAAGCAAAAATTCTAGAAACACCTATGGGTAATATTGTAAAGAACCTTATCGATGAAGGTGCGTCCATTGGTGTATCATCCCGTGGTATGGGATCCCTTAGAGAGAAAAATGGTGTTGCAGAAGTACAAAACGATTTCTATCTTGCTACAGCTGCAGACATCGTTGCTGACCCATCAGCTCCTAACGCCTTCGTGGAAGGTATCATGGAGGGTAAAGAGTGGGTATGGGATAACGGTATCCTACGTGAAAAAACAATAGCTGACTATAAGCAAGTTATTGAAAAGACCTCATCAAAAGATCTAGCTGAACAGAAGCTTCGAGTCTTTGAGGACTTCATCTCAAAACTTTAATATTATAAATAATAAAGAAATCCACTTTAAGGAGTAAAACGATGTCTGATAAAGATCTAGAAATGAGAGAAGAAGACCTCGTCGCAGCTGAGGAGCAGCTAGACGAGTTCAAAGCTTCTTATGGAGATCCTTCTGAAGTACCTGGGCCCACTGGCACGAAAGTAAAAGCTCGTAAAGGTGATAAGCAGGCTGAGGACGATCCTCAAGATTCTCCAACCGCGGTTAAGCCTCAAAAAGGTCAAGAGCCTAAGGCTGGTGCTGGTAAGACAGCCAAGATGCCTGTCGGTGAATCCAAGATGTCCATGATTCAAGCCATGATCGAAAAGATGAATGGCATGAAGAAGGAAGATCTCGCAGCTTCTTACGCTGCTATGGAAGAAGCCCTTCTTATGCACGAAGATGCTGATGTTGACAGCGAAGAGTACGTTGATGTTGTACGTGCTGGTCACAAAGTAACATCAGAAGATATTGACATTAGAGAAGATATTCAAGCACTATTTGCTGCTGATGAAAGTCTAACCGAAGAATTCAAAGATGCCGCTACAACAATCTTTGAAGCTGCAGTAATTGCTAAGGTTAACGAGCAGCTTGAAAAGTACGTTGTCGATATTGAGTCTGAAATCAACGAAGAAAAATCCCGTCTACGCGACGAAATGACAGTCAAGCTTGACCAGTACCTCGACTATGTTGTCGAAGGTTGGATGGAAGAGAACAGACTTGCTGTCGAGAGTGGCGTTAAGTCCGATCTTGTAGATGACTTCATCAGCGGTCTCAAGGATCTCTTTACCGAGCATTACATTGAGATTCCAGAAGACAAAGTTGATGTAGTTGAAGAATTAGCTGTTCGTGCTGAAGAGCTAGAAGCTCGTCTTGATGAAGAAATCAAGAAGAATGCTGAGCTAAAAGCTGATCTCAGTGAGCACAGAAGAGCTGAACTCTTTGCTGAAGCTTGTGATTCTCTAACTGAAACTCAGAAAGAGAAGTTCAAGGTTCTAGCAGAAGGTGTTGATTTTGTGGATGAGGACAGATTCGTTGAGAAACTAGAGACTCTAAAGACAAGCTACTTTAGTGAATCTACTGATACAACAAAATTTGTTAGTGACTTTGACGACGCTGAGCCATTAGAGGAGGAGAATGCTCCTGCTAATATTGACCCAGAAATGTCAACTTATGTCCATGCCATTTCGAGAACACTGAAAAAGTAAGATATTATAAATACTATTAGATTGCAAACCCTAAAGGAGAAAGCAAATGCAATACGTAACTGAAGAACTAATGCAGAAGTGGCAGCCAGTTCTTGAGCATTCAGATCTCCCCGAGATCAAAGATTCTCATCGTCGCTCTGTCACTGCTACACTGCTAGAGAACCAAGCGCGCGCTTCCCGTGAAGCAGCTCAAGGTTCTGGTGGCTACTCCATGCCATCACTACTTGGTGAGGCTTCCCCCTCTAACGCAATGGGCGGTTCTGCTGCTCCTTCGACCTCACCAGCCGGTAACGTAGACATCTTCGACCCAGTTCTTATTTCACTGGTTCGTCGTTCTATGCCTAACCTAATCGCATACGACATTGCTGGCGTACAGCCAATGACTGGTCCTACTGGACTTATCTTCGCAATGCGTGCCCGTTACAACAGCCAGACTGGTGCAGAAGCGCTTTACAACGAAGCAAATACTTCTTTCTCCAAGTCTGCTTCTGGTAACACACTATCCCAGTTCGCCATCGACGAATCAACTGGCGACGGTGTAACAACTGCACAGACAGGTAACGATCCAACAGCTCGTGCTTCTGCTAACGGCTACACAGTTGCTACTGGTATGTCCACAGCATTCGCTGAAGCACTTGGTGACGCTACCAACAATGCATTCCAGCAAATGGCTTTCTCCATCGAGAAAGTTTCTGTAACAGCTGTATCCCGTGCACTCAAGGCTGAGTACACCATGGAACTTGCTCAAGACCTTCGCGCAGTACACGGTCTCGACGCTGAAACAGAACTTGCCAACATCCTTTCTGCTGAGATCCTTGCTGAAATCAACAGAGAAGTTGTTCGTACAATTAACTACACAGCTACAGCCGGTGCTCAAGACAACACTGCTGCTGCTGGTACATTCAACCTCGACGTTGACTCTAACGGCCGTTGGTCAGTAGAGCGCTTCAAGGGTATGATCTTCCAGATCGAGCGTGAAGCTAACCAGATCGCAAAAGACACCCGTCGCGGTAAGGGTAACATCCTCATCTGCTCCTCTGACGTTGCTTCTGCACTTCAGATGGCCGGTGTACTTGATTACACACCTGCTCTTTCTGCTGAGCTTAACGTAGACGACACAGGTAACACCTTCGCTGGTGTACTTAACGGTCGTATTAGAGTCTACATTGACCCTTACTTCTCCAGTGCTTCTGGTAACCAGTACTTCACAGTCGGTTATAAGGGTTCTAGCGCGTTCGACGCTGGTATCTTCTACTGCCCATATGTACCTCTCCAGATGGTACGCGCGGTTGGCGAAGACACCTTCCAGCCCAAGATCGGCTTCAAGACTCGCTACGGTATGGTTGCTAACCCATTCGCAGCTGGTGCTACAGCCGGTTCTGGTGCGATCAACTTCGCAACCAAGAACGTCTACTACAGACTTGTTGCAGTATCCAACCTCATGTAATAACCATAAGAGTCAGTTTACTGACCTCTCAAAGGGCCCTACGGGGCCCTTTTTTTATGCCTAAATAATGTATATGCTACTAGGGATAAGATATGGCTGCTCTAGATAACCAACCAACAAATAGAAATTTACTCTCTCCAACTGGTTTTAGGTTTATTCTTTCCAGAACACCTAACCTAAACTATTTTACATATAGTGTACCTATTCCTACGTTGTCACTAGGAGAGTACGATCAAGAAACACCATTAGTAAGATTGCCATATGCTGGTGATAAACTTCGCTATGAGCCTCTTTCATTACGTTTTAGAGTAGATGAAGATCTTACTAACTATCTTGAAATCCATAACTGGCTTACCTCTCTTGGTTATCCTGAGTCATTTGAACAGTCTGCTTATAGAGGTCCAGCTGGAGGCGGTACTGCATATAGAGATGGAGAAGTATTTTCTGATGGTACTTTACTAATAATGTCTAGCAATCAGAATCCTAATCTTCAAATTAATTTTAAGAGAATGTTTCCTATTGCTCTCACAGAGCTAAACTTTGATGCTACTCTAGAAGATGTTCCGTACCTAGAAGCAACCGTTACGTTCAGATACTACGTCTACACTATAGAAAAACTCTAGTTGCATTCTTATG
>CALBDR010000420.1 GCA_937927525.1 uncultured Candidatus Melainabacteria bacterium | reverse complement strand
AAGCTTACAAGTTTAGAAACCAGATTCATAAGCTACTTATGCATAAATCAGTTCCTAAATCGAAGATGAAAAGATTCATTAAACAGTTTCTTAAAGTTGTTCAAAAACTTGAGAATTCAAAGCTCAAGCCTTTAGCTTCTCTTGCTCAAACTTTTAAATCTTGGCAAGAAGAAATTCTTAGAATGCTTAGATTCTCTTCTAAAGTCTCAAATGGGATCACTGAAGGTTTCCATAACAAAATGGAAAATATTTCAAGGAATGCATACGGGTTTAGAAATTTTAAAAATTACAAAAATAGGGTTTTGTTAAAATGTGGGTAGATAAAAATAATATTGAGTTTCACAACTCTTCAAGTTTCATTTATTTGGGGAACATCCGAAAATTATTCCAATTTAAAAAAGTGGTGCTTGGGAAAGGATTCGAACCCTCGACCGCCTGATTACAAGTCAGATGCTCTACCAACTGAGCTACCCAAGCAATTGTGCTTTCGCTTAAAAAATTATAACAAGATATCTCAAATTGTAAGAATAAAAAAATAATTTTATTATTTTTTTATAAGAACTTTACTTGTCTTCAATATCCGTAACAAAATTCAAGCCATTTTGCATAGTCTTAGAAAGTAAAAGTTTTCTTTCATCTATTGCTACAACTAGTAATTCTGAACCATCATGTAATACTTCTCTTTGAATAATTTTAATATCATGTGGCTTATCGGCAACAAAGTTCTTTTTAATAGATAAATAATTCTCTAAAAATTTAGGAACTCGCCATTCACCTGATTTGAATTTATTAATCAAAAAATTGGATAAAACCCAAAATATAAAAAGAAAACTTAAAATTGTTGTTAATTTACTACCAAAATCAATATCAGACATCATTTACTATAAAGCTAAAATAAGCTTGCCTAAATAACATTTTAGCAGGAGCTTTAATATTTTCGAGAAAGGCTTTTCTTTCATCACCATCTGTAATTAAACAGGTCGAAACCAACTCCCATAAAACATTCTGAGCCTGAGCATCCCCTTCAATAAAATACTCACCATAATTATCGAATTTAAAGCCACACTGGAAGAAAGCATCAATTAAACCTTTTTTATTAACCATATCAAATGTATCACCAGCCAAAATCTTGTTAAATAACTTAATGGTATTTTCAATCAAGGGACTCTGGCTATGCTCATCTAGAGCTTTATAAAAATCACGATTAGCTTTTACTGAAACAAACTCTTCAGTAGAAAGTTCATCAAATGTAAATGATGGCATAGATACATTAAATACAAACCTACCACCAGGTTTTACAGACCTTTTTAATTGATCCAAGATTAACTGTAGATTTGTAAACAAATGAAAACAGTTTAAAGCGTAGACTACATCAACATTCTTATCAAAATGTGCACCAAAATTTTCTGCTGCGGCACGAATAAACTTTACATCTGTTTCACCTAACCTAGCTTTATTTTCGGCTATCATAGCTTCAGAGGGTTCAACTACATGTAAGTTAGGAGCTCCAGCTTTATATAAAGCTTCAGTAGAAACACCAGTTCCAGCTCCTAAATCAATAACTAAATCAAAAGCAGGATTAGAAGGATCTAAGAAATCAACAGTATGAATTGCACTTTGCTCATATAAGAAATCAGCATTTGAATAATTTTTTGAAGCTTCATCTGAAGTAAAAGGATTATATGCTTCGTCAATATCGTATTCTTTATTAGACACTTAAAGTTAGACCTAAATCTGATGCTAAATCCATATTACCTGCTAATTGAGTTATACGCAAACCGAAACTATCATCAATTACAACAACCTCACCCCTAGCAATAATTTTATTGTTTACAAATAAGTCTACAGGCTCACCTGAGAGTCTATCTAATTCAATTACAGCACCTTTAGTTAACTTAAGAATATCCTTTAACTGCATTTCAGCTCTACCTAACTCTACAATTAAACCAAGTTTAATATCCATTAGCAAGTTTAAATTTTTCTTTTCATAGACCTCATCACTATTAATGGTCTGTCTCATCTGAGCAAAATCAACTTCAGAAACACTGTTTTTTGCTGCTACTCTAGGATCATTAAGTATGTTTGCAATAGAACTAACAAAAATCTCAGATAAGTTTAAAAAAACATTTGAATTAACTACATCTGCTATCTGAATACTAAAACAAAGCGTTAAATATTCAGACTGAACTAAACTATGAGTTAATGTATCAGGGTTTTCTGGATCAATAATTGCACTATCAAAATCACCTAACTCAAAGTTCTTACCAGGAACTAAACTTTTTAATTTATGACTAATTGCTGTGCTTGATTGAGCTAAAGACTCCGAAAAAGCAGCTTGTTCAATCGCTTCAAAAGCTTTACCTGCCACATCACCAGAACCACCAGCCATTAAATCAGCGATAACTATTGCATCATTCACATCAGCAATATAAGAAACAGAAGCATCTTGATTAGCATTAACAGAACTGAAAACTGAAATTGCTTTTGTTGCCATATTATACTGGTCATCAACCACTAAAGGATCAACATAACCTTCAAATGATATGGCTACATCCACATTTAATAACTGAGAAAGATTCTGGGCATACTCTGGAGCAAGCTCACCAATCAACTCAGCAAATTTATTCAAAGAATTTTCATCTAAAGCCATAGTATATAGACTATATGCCACTATCTAGCGAAATATAAAGCATCTAAATGAATTACATCATTGGCTGTAGCTAGACTTAATAATATAGAGCATATGGATTAAATAATTAAGAATCAAGTTCAGCTTCCAATGCAGAAATTTGAGAACTAAGCGTAGACACTTGCCCAGATGCAGCACTTATATTAGAAGAAACAGTTTGAATTGCACCACTATTATCAGTACCAGAACGAGGAGCTGGTCTATTAGTATTCTTAACTGATGTAGTTACAGTCTTCGCACCTGAACTAGCACCTTCTCCTCCTGACTTAGGAGCAGAACTAACTACCGCAGACTGAACACTAGAAGTAGCCACAGCTTGATCTACAATGGAGTCTGCATTACCTCCTAAACCAGAAAGCTTAGCTTTTTCACTACTTAAAACACCTTCAGCTACAGTTAATTCACCCTTGAGAGAGTCAACTTGACTAGCTACATTGGTATCTATAATTTCTTCTATTTTTTCTTCTTCTTGAATTTCAACTTCTATCTCACTCATATCTTCAGGGATATCTTTTGGTTGTAATTTAGCCTCAAGCTTTGCTTGCTCTAAAACACCCTCAGAGACTTCAAGCTTTTTCTCTACAATTTCTTGATTTAAAGTGGGCTCAGCAAAAGTATTTTCTTGAATAGAAGATGGATCAACTGTCTTAGGAGCAGGTGGAGCTTTTTTCGCTACAACTGGCTTCTCTTTAGGAGCTTCTGTAATCACATCTGGTACTTCAAGATCCACAGCTGTTTCTTCAACAACAACTACTTCACTAACAACAGGTTCATCAACTAACTCCACAGGTTCTTGTGGTCTAGACATTAATAAGGCATCAACATCTTCAATAAAATTCATTTTTGTGTCTGATTCAGGAGTTTCGACTTCACCTAAAATCTCAGCTGTTTGCATAATAATATTTGCAGCTTCTTCTTCGGGTAAATCAAGTAAGCCTAAATCCTTTAAACCATCTTCAATAGAAGTATCTTCGTCAAATTGATCATCAATAAATTGTGACGCAAGTGCAATTGCAGATTCGTCATATTTTGCTAATTCACCAGACTCTTGCTTCTGAGTAAAAACTTGTTTTTGTTCTTGAACAACTTTTTGTGGTTCTTGAATAGGTGCTTTTACCTTAGGAGCAGGAGCTTCATCTTCAAATAAAGATAAACCTTCATCACCTGACTCAACAATATCCACTTTACTTTCTGGATTTTTTGTAAGTGGTTGTTTAGGAGTTTTAACAGCTGCCGTATCAGCTTCTTTTCTCAAGTTATCTACGGTCTCACTTAATACTTTATTCTCTTCATCAGTAGCAAACTCTTCTACCTGAATGCCGTCACTAACTATCTGTACATTATTATTTACTTGTTCTACCAAAACAAAACCTCCATACTACTATTCTTTTACAAAAATAAAGTTAAGTATTGGTTAATAAAGCTAAATTAATCTAATTGACTTAATAAATCTGATTTTTCATTTTGAGCAGCAGTTAAACTAGCCAAGTTTTGCTCTTTATTTTGACTTATCGTCGCAGCTCTAGATGAATTAGCATCAGAACCACTGGCAGTTCTCGAAGTAGCTGTAGATGAAGTTACCGAACTTGTAGGTGTATTAACACCTTCCTCACTTGCAACCCCCACAGTTTGATTATTACCTTGATTTTGCTGTGGAACATAAGCTGCGGATTGACCTGAAATTGAAGCTAATTCAGATTCATAAGAACTTACTGCCGCAACTAACTCTGAAATAAGAGCTTCGACCTCATCTAAGTTACCAGAAAGAATAGCTTCTTTAATTCTTTCTTCATTCTCTTCTTCTTTTCTAATTTCTGCTATTAAATCGACGTTAGCCTGTGACATTCCAGCCATCTCTGCTAACTCCTCATCACTAGGTGGCACATAAGATTTATCTTCTAAAATTGCTACTTCTTTAAACATTTCCATCAGATCAGAGGTTAGTGAATCCACACTGCTGTTATCAATTTTCTCTTTAGCTGTAGCCTCAGCTTCTAAAAAGAATGCATCAATAGTTTTTCTAGTAACTTCTTCACCATCAACCATTCTAGTAAATGTACTTTCCAGACTTATATCATTACCATGCTCATCAAATTTTTCGCCAACATTTCCAGTATATTGAGTTGAAATAGAAGTAACACCCATTTCTTCAAGAGTCTTAAGTTCTCCATCACCAACTTTACCATCACCATCCATATCAGCCCACAACTGAAGCTCTGAATATGCTTCATCATTAGCATCAATCTGACCGTCTCCATTTGAATCTAGCTTTGCAAGCTCATCATAACCGTTATCAGCTCCATTTTGATCACCAAAAAGTTCTTTACCAGAGTCTATTTCTCCATTACCATTTCTATCTAACACTAAAAATGCGTCATCAAAACCTTGACCACTTTGAGTCCAAGATGTTCTATCTTTTTCACCATCGCCATTTATATCAAAAATTGTTCCATTTTCATTATCAGTAAGCTCAATACCGTCACCATCTAAATCAAGGATAATCGGAGATGCCCATCTAAAGGTTGAATCTACAACATTATATTCTCTACCTTCAAATTCAATAGTTTGCCCCTCGATCGAATTATCTTCAGTTGCATTATCATTTGTAATAAATTCCATAGACTGTGCACTCTCTGAGGCACCAGCGTTTGAAGACCAACTGTACAAGTCACCACCAGAGTCACCCCAATTCATTCGGACTTGACCACTTTCATGTTGGGCATTTAACTCATCCATAGAAATTTCACCAACTATCTCTCCAGAGTTAATATTAATTATTACTGGACTTAAAGCCATACGTTCTTTATCTGCATCTGACATTTTTTCAAAAATTGATTTGAAAAGTTCATCATTAGTAGTATCTAAATTTCTGGAACTAAGGCCATTAGCGTGACCAGCAATACCACCTGCATCAGCAACCAGATCACCTAAACTATGACGTCCCCAGCCACCTACTATAATTACATCTTTAGACTCTAACTTTTCAAAAGATTCACCAAGATTTAAAACAGTATTTAAAGCATCGGAATCAATCAAGTCAGTATCGGCTTGATTTTCTCCACCTTCACCTAAAAGAAGAAGATCAACCATATCAGATCTTAGTGCTTCAGATGTATCTACACCTGTATCACCTTCTACTAAGTTTAAAATATCCATAGCTTGAAATGTAATGTCAGAAGCAGTTCCAGCATCAACATCATAAAGACCTACCATATCTGCAAGTTGATCAGTAGAATTCATTCTAGCTTCATCTTCTGCAAACTGTCCAAGCATGTACTGTCCAGCAAGAATAATTGCTCTAGGGTCATAATTATCTAAATCACCGTTATTATATGCATTTAAGAATGCTATTTCCTGTTCATTTACAATATTTTGCTGTTCAGTCGTTAAAGTTGTTGTAAGCCCACCATTTGAATTGGTACTAATATTTTGATTGAAATTCCCATTAATATCACCAACAAGACCATCAACCTGTCCCTGCTGTGTAGTAACATCCACCGAAGGATCATTTGCATTTACACCATTCTGGTTTTGCAAATTTTGGTTATTAATACCATTAATACTATTAATACTCATCTCTCT
>CALBDR010000419.1 GCA_937927525.1 uncultured Candidatus Melainabacteria bacterium | reverse complement strand
CGGCGCTAGAGAATTTATTACGTCTAATAACATTATAACAGCTACTACTGTATCTAGATCAACATTAGGTGCTGATAGAGAAAGTATTAACTCTATTAGATTCAATGCTCCTCGTGTTTTCTCCACGCAAGAAAGAGCCGTTACTGTAGAAGATTATAAGGCTCTAGTTTTAAAAGAGTTTCCTACTATAGAAACTGTAAGTGTGGTTGGTGGTGAAAAACTTAATCCTCCAAGATTTGGTAAGGTAGTAGTTATTCCTAAGCCATTCAATTCTAAAATTGCTAGCAGTTCCTTAAAGAATTCTATTGTAGAGTTTCTTAAAAATAGAGTATCTATTAGTACAGAAGTTATAACCAGTGATCCTAAGTTCTTAATTCTTGATATTAATTCCTTAGTTAGATTCAACTCTACACAAACTACTAAGAGCCTAGAAGACATTAAAAGTAATGTACTATCCAGCATACTAAATTATGGTAGCAATAATTTATCTGAGTTTGATAAAGACTTTAGGTACAGTAAACTCCTGTTTGATATTGATAATACAGATACTAGTATTATTTCCAACAACACTAAAGTAAGAATGGCTAAAGAGCTTTCACCGTCTATTAGAACATCTTTAGACTATGTTTTAGATTACAATAATGCTATAGTAGAAGGTTCAGTAAGATCTTCTTTATTCCTTACTATAATTAATGGTGTAAATTTTGAAACTTACCTTGAAGATAATAACGGTAAAATAATGCTGGTTAGCGAATCAAGAGGATCTAAAGAGATCTTGGATTATGCAGCTGGCGACATTGACTATGATACTGGTATACTTAGACTAAACAGCTTTAGAGTAGATTCTTATTTAAAAAGAGGACGAATTGCGTTTGGTGATAGAATTCAAATTTATGCACAGAATGTAGATTCAGACATTTTGGTAGAAAGGGATCAAATCATTCTTATTCAATCTTTAAATACTAATGTATTAGTAACTGGACAGCTGACTGATGACTAACAGATTTAGCCGAAGTGAGAAGAATACTAATCATTTTGTTAAATCGCAGTTTCCAGATTTTTTCTTGGACGAGGGTGAAGGAATTGTAGACTTTGTAGATTCTTACTACAAACACCTCTCGGCCAATACAGGATTTAAAATACGAGATCTTCAATTACAAGGAGACATTGATACTACTTCTAATACAAACTTAATTAAATTTAATAATAAGTATACTTTTGGATCAGGTAGATTCATTAAGGAACTGCCTGCTGTAATTACTGGCGATCTTAGATTTATTATTAAGCATATTAAGGACCTTTATAGATCTAAAGGGACTGAGAGAGGAATTAAACTATTTTTCAGATTAGCATTTAACGACTCTCCGGAAATATTTGTTCCTGGAAGATCTCTTTTTAGGCCATCTGACTCTGTATTTGTAAGACCTGAAATTGTAGAAATCTTTGTAGGTGAAGGAAATAATTTTAGTTTTATCACAGATCTAATTGGTACTGATGTTATTGGATCGGTGTCTGGTGCTACAGCTCTGGTTAAAAATGTATTTAATAAGACTCTAGATGATAAAGAGTACTTGTACTTAGAGCTCGATAATGTTCAGGGCAAATTTGTAACCGAAGATAAATTGATAAGACCCGACTACACAAGAGTTGAAAGAGTATTAGCCCCTAAGGTAGTAGGACCAATCAACAATGTAGTTATTGAAGATGGTTCTGAAAATATTCCTCTAGGAACTGTCTTTACTTCTTTACCCTATAGAAAAGGTTCTGAGCTAAAACTTTCTGTAACTGAACTAGAAAAAGTACTAGGTACATTTAAGCTTAGGGGTGTAGTAGGATATGGCTATTCCTCTAAGTCTAGCGTTATAGTTACACGAGCCCCAGGAGAGTCAAATCAAATACAGAGAGGTAAGTTTAGTGTAGTTGTTACAGGTGCTTACTCATCTCACTTAGTAAACGGAGATTTATTAAAGGTTACTGATGGCCTAACCATAGGAACTGCTAATGTAAACGGATATATTTTTGATAGTACAGATCCTGTTAATGCATATAACGTATCACCTATAGGCGACATTCTTTCTAACGAAACTAGAACATATGGTAACATTGGAAGAATAAATGTTAACGAGACTCCTTCGGAATACAACGGTGTAACCAAACCGTTTGTGGCTATTAAGGACATTACATTTTCCGCAAACCAAAGCGGTAATGTAACTATCTCCAATACTCTCTTAGTTGCTTCTAAAGAGATATTCAGTAACAGTTTAATTTCTGTTGCCAATACATTTACCGGTAATGTGTCTATATTTCAAGCTAATAACAAAGTAATTGGAACTGGAACTAACTTTACTCAAGATTTTAAAGAACATGATGTGATTAAGGTAATGACGGATGAAGGTCTTCCAACTTACCATAATATCGATTACATATCCAATTCTACTTTTATGACTTTAGGACAAGATTCTCCTTACAATTTGTTTAATAATGAGTACTCAAAAGGATTTGTAAATTACGTTAAGCTAATTAACAGCGATGGCGAATCTACTGTGAGAGCTGTAAATAATTTTGTTAATAGTACTGCAGTATATTTGGACGATAGAGTTTTAGGAACAGATCTAACATCAGACAATCCTTACTTTACTGTTAGGATAGGTTATAATACATCTAATACTAATTTCAGCAAAATAAACGATCCTATAAAATCAAGAGTAAGAAGTGGTTTGACATTTACTAACGTTGAGACTGGAACAGATGCAGATTTTAATTACTCTATTACATCAGCGCAAGGTTCTGTTTCAACAGTTGATATTCTCAATGCTGGTTTTGGATTTGTTCCTGGGGAAGAGATAGGATTAGTATCTGAAGATCTTACTCCTAAGATTAATATTATAGATAAAGAAGGTACTGGTACTGGTGCTCAGGCTTTCCCCATTACAAATGAAGAGGGTAAAATTACAGACATCATAGTTCTTAACGGAGGATCTAATTACCTATCTCCAACTGCTAGTGTTGTAGGCGGGACAGGGACAGGAGCTGTTTTAGATGTAAACAGTCTTAGTGGTGTTATTACATCTATCTCTGTTTCTAACAACGGAATTGATTACTTTCCCTTCAAGTATATTAATGTATTAATTGAGAAGGGAGGACAGTCTGTACTCGAGGGAAGACATACAACTATTAATTCTAATCTTAATCAGTCTATAAAGCTTCAAGATAGCGACTACTGGCAAGAATATTCTTATGAGATTAAATCTACGATTGATAGCCAATCTTACAAAAATACTGTCGATAGCTTAGTCCATATGTCAGGAAGAAGGTTCTTTACCAAAAACTTAATTAAAGACGAGTTGTCTATTTCTACTAATATATTAGAGGAGAGCGTCACGGCGAGTGGCGTATAACAAATATGGGAACAACAACAAGATCCTTATCTCATAGCCTTGGAATGGTCA
>CALBDR010000418.1 GCA_937927525.1 uncultured Candidatus Melainabacteria bacterium | reverse complement strand
CCCTGTCGTCACTGCGGCACGGGGATTGAAAAACTCAAATTAGCAGGGCGATCTTCCCATTTTTGTCCCCGGTGTCAACCCCTCGCCAATAAAAACAGAAAACCTAAAAAAACCTGAAAGCTTTACCCAGGAATAAAGCTTTGCTTAGCTCTTGTGAGCGAGAAGCCCCACACTCTACCGATAGGTGAGTGATGGGATGATAGCGAACACAGGGTTTGCTATACGAGACTATATTGCCTTATACTGAATGTGGTTAACTCTAAATCCCTCCCATGAGACGAGTTGTTAAAGTCAGGCTGTACCCCAATAGCGAACAGGAGATTGCGCTGGCAAAAGCGTTTGGTTCTGTCCGCTGGGTGTGGAATTACTGCCTTGCTTTGAACAACGAAACTTACAAGGCAACGGGTAAAGGGATCTCCGGGATGGAGCTAAAGAAGCAGTTACCTCTTCTTAAAAAGCAAGAAGATACAGCTTGGTTAACAGAAACTTACTCTCAGTGCTTACAACAGTCGGTACTGAATCTGTCCCAGGCATTCGTTAACTTCTTTGAAGGAAGGACACGATACCCCCGTTTTAAATCTCGATACGGGAAGCAGTCTATCCAATATCCTCAGAATGTCAAGGTGCTGGATAAAGCTTTGTCTGTACCTAAAATAGGTGTCATCAAAGCTACCCTGCATCGTACCTATGAAGGTGAGGTAAAGACGGTGACGTTGTCTAAGACCAAGACCGGTAAGTATTTTGCCGCTATCTTGTTTGAGACTGATGAGCCAGAATTGACTGCCAATGCAGAGGGTAAAGCGGTAGGGATTGACTTGGGACTGAAGCATTTTGCTGTAACCAGTGATGGTGAGAAAGTCTCTAGCCCCAAGTATTTCCGTAAACATGAGCGGAATTTAAAACGCAAGCAACAAAAACTGTCTCGTAAACAAAAGGGGTCTAACTCCCGCAATAAAGCAAGACGGCTGGTTGCTAGAGCGCACGAAAAGGTGTCCAACGCTAGACAAGACTTCTTGCATAAGTTGTCTAGAAAAGTGGTGAACGAGAACCAAGTCATCATCGTTGAAAACCTAAACGTCAAGGGAATGATGTCTAACCATTGTTTGGCTAAATCGATAGCCGACTCTAGTTGGGGGATGTTCCAAAACTTCTTGGCGTATAAAGCAAGTCGAGACGGAAAGACTTACTTGGAGATAAGTAGGTGGTTCCCATCGTCAAAAACCTGTAATCACTGTTTGAATGTAGTCGATAGTTTGCCTCTTAATGTTCGGAGTTGGGAGTGCCCAAGGTGCCATACCCAGCATGACCGAGATATTTGTGCGGCAAAAAACATTCGAGATGAAGGATTACGGGTACTTGCCTCTGGAACGGGGGCAACCGCCGATGGAGTCAATGTAAGACGGAGTGGGGGGCGCAAGTCTTCTACTGTGCAATTGCCTATGAAGTCGGAAGCCCACGCTGTACCGCAGGTCAGCGCTGGGTAGTTCACGCAGGAACTAACTCTGGTTCACTAATTAAGCGTAATAGTTTCACTGATTCAATAGTTTCCATTGCAAATGTGTTACCCTGATGATCGGTAAAATCAATTAAAAAGGCTTGGTTATCAAAAACCATTAAAACTGTTCCCATTTGGCCACGACGTAATAAAATTGGCTGATGAGTAGTTTTATGGGTGCCCATTACATCTTCTGTTAAGGCAACTAAATCGTATTCTTGAATGGTATTCATGATAAGTCAATCAA
>CALBDR010000417.1 GCA_937927525.1 uncultured Candidatus Melainabacteria bacterium | reverse complement strand
TAAAGCCGAAACTCCCGAAAGGGAGTCTAGTGCTATTGGTATGCACTACTGACGAGGCAGTACCCTTGAATGAGACAAAATGAATACTGGTTTTGTCTCAAAAACTGGAGGTTTAATAATGGGATTTTTTAGTTGGTTAACGTGCGACACAAAGGAAAGCGTGGCAAACAGATACACAAGCAAATGCAGAACAGTATTTCTTTCCACTCCTGATGGGGTTATTAGGGAAGATGCCTACGGTGGGTATGGAGAATTTGGAGGAAAAGATGCCTACGCATTACTTGCCATCTATAACGGCTATGGTGAAATGAGTGATATAGATGACCCCGAAAAGCTTGATGAACTTAGGACAATCGGAGTACAAATTACCTATGGATGCAACAGGGATAAGGACACAGGAAAGCTATACAGCTTTTGTGGTCACTACCCTGATTCCATAAAGTTTGAAGGCAACTACGGAACACCACAAAAGGAATATGATGGCAAAACTCCAAATCAACTCAGAAGAGAGGGTCAATGGGAGTTATACATTCCAGAACTTAAATGGAATATTAAACTATCTTTTGATGAGAATTGTGACTTTGATAAGCATAATCCATCGGAAGATTGCCCAAATCAGGGATGCTGGTCATGAAAAGATACCTATCAGAAAAAGAAAAGGCAGAACTAGTGACATCTTGGATGGAAAAGCACCCAGTGAAATACAAGATGTTGATAAACTTTCTAGCAGATCACAATGCACAGGTATCAGATGCTCACTTTGTTGAATCTACGGACATGAGGTTTCATTTAAGATCCCCTAGAGACGGGAAGTGTATCAAGATATCTGCAATTCGATCTGGGCTTTGTCTATTCATTACCTTGGAAGACACGTACACCACATCGTTTTCGATCAGGTACAATACGATTGCTCTCAAGGATTTAAGGGATAGAATGAAGGTATTGCAGTATCATCCAGGGGTATTGACCCCAGAGATGAAGAAAAGCGTCGAGGATTGCGTCGAATTGATGGAGACATTGATCGGTCACAAGTAATTCTGTAGATCAGAAATTGAGGGCAGTTAATTCTGTCCTCTTTTTTTTGCCCAAAAGAAAAACCCCTAATAGTTTCCCATTCAACTACTAAGGGCTTCACTTTATAACTAGAGAATGTATTTATTTAACCATATCCTCCAGTCTTTCGAAAGTGTTTTCCTTTGTCGGATGAACTATCGGGCCACCATCGATTGATATACAAGTCTCATATCTCTTTGACTGGCTCTTGACATTTCCAAACTCGACAACAGTGTGTCGTACTTCTCTGACAACAATCCTTTTTACTTTCCCAAGAAGCATAAAAGGGCTATCTCTTTTCCAGTGATTCATGATGATGCGATCACCTTTCTTTACGTGACCAGGCCACCAATCGGGAATCTTCTTTAACTCCCGACTGTCATTGAAGTAATAGATTTTCATATCAGGCACTCACAGGGCTTGGTAGCCATTCTTGCACCTTCGAAGAAATCAGTAAGGGTTTTCTGTCCCTTTAGTTTTCTTCTTACTTCTGCCCAAAAGGTTTGTGCTTGCTTGTGCTCCGTTATTTCTACCCCTGACTTCCTGATCTTCTCAAAGTAGCCTCGCATCTCATTGAGATATCCCTTCCTTAAAATAGAATGACCTATCTCTTCTTCTAGTTCGGCAAACTCATCGAAGGTTTCTCTGTCATGCACATAAACACACAACCAGTGTTGGATGCCACCCTTGATACATCCTCTGCAATTGGCATGTTTGAATACCTTATATTGCATCGGTGGGGCTACGCCTATCTCTTCTAGGTAAGTCCTATCTAATGGGTTCTCCCATAAAGCTAAGGGGTAGTCAGACTTATACCCTTGCGAGGCCAGGATAGTAGACCTTCTCTGGATACGTGCTGTTTCCCCTTTATCGAATCCGTAGTAGATCACATCCCCATTTTCATAATTTTCCTCTAACCACTTATTAAAAGGGTCTGTCTTTAGTCTATGGGTGCATAGAACACTTTCCCCTGCGCCATGACGCACAGCAAAGGCTTTCTCTTTCTTTATTACATCGTAAGGGGTAAGGTTAGGATACTTAGTAGTATCTCCGTTGGCGTAAGTAATTTCCATCCCATGTGCTTTGGCAAACTCCTGCTCATACCTAGCTACATCCTCTGGCTCTGCCTTTACCTCATGGTTTAACCATATGGTATTCTCTTTGCCGAACTTCTTTACAACCATAGCCCCCACTAAGGAACTACTTACCCCTCCACTGTAACAAACGATATGCTTCATAATTCTCCTAATCCACGCACTCACATGGCTCTATAGTCGTATCAGTATAATGATCGAGCAAACTTTTTTGACTCTTCTTTTCTTTAATGTAACTATTCCAAGAGTAGTTCCTACCCAGTCCCTTCATCGTAGTTAATTCAGCATTATTCTCCATATCCAAAGCTCTTTGAAGAAGTTCTGGATGGTTTTCCTCAAGCCAATCTATTTCATGCTTCTTTGTTGCTGGACAAAAGAAACAAGCGGATTTTAAAGGTGGCTCAAAACCATGCGCCTTAATTAGATCTACACATGCCTCCCTATCCATCTCCCAATCAACCAAGGGATATTGGAAATAGCTATTGTTCACTAAGTTATCCCCGTAGTTTTTCTTAATCCTGTGTTCCTCATCCAAGTCATATCCTATCCACTTAACAGGAAACATGTCGTTCTTATTGCACCATCTCTTGTTATAGAATTTATTAATAAATTTTTGTGCTGGTTGAGCTTTATATTTCAAAGAACATTGTTTAAACCCATAAGCTAATGCAGGAAGTTTATTCTTCTCCAAGCAATCTTCCTCAAGAGTAAATTTCTCATAAGCAGTTCTCTCTATCGTCATGTCATGATTTTCCTTTAGCCAATCACCAAATGAATCAAGCCATTCGTATGTCTCAGGCTTCTCTCCTCCAGTATCGGAAAAAATAATTAGATCAGGACGTATTCCTTTTTCTATTGCCCTTAAAATCATGGCAGTAGAGTTGACTCCACCTCCGAAAGGAACAATAAGAGGAACTTCTTTTTTCTGTACATTACAATAAACTGGCATTCTCACCCCACAAAATAATGGTTACGTGTTTCTTCTTTGATCTTAAGGTAGTCGAGGAAGTCTTTTATCGCCATCCATTCAC
>CALBDR010000416.1 GCA_937927525.1 uncultured Candidatus Melainabacteria bacterium | reverse complement strand
TTACTACAGAAAATTTATCAAAACTATAGATTATCAAAATATTGATACAATTTCTATGAATAATCACTGATTTTAATAAATGCCCATTGACTTAACTAAGCTCCAAAACCTAAAAGAAAATTCAGAACTTGAATTTAAAAAAGCTTCAGGAAAAGATGGTTCTGGAACTGTTCCAGAGAGCTTCTGGGAGACTTATAGTGCTTTTGCTAACACAAGCGGTGGTTACATAATATTAGGTCTTAGAGAAAAAAGTGACAAAAGTCTTGAAATTACAGGGATAAAAGATGTAAACCGTGTCAAAAAGACGCTTTTTGATCTCATTAATAACCCCAAAAAGGTAAGCATAAATCTCTTAAATGAAGATTCTATCGAAATCTTAGAAATTAATAAGAAAAAAATTCTACAAATTTATATAAAAAAAGCTACTAGATTACAAAAACCTGTCTATCTCGGTGAAAACCCACTTAAAGGAACTTATCTTAGAAGGCATGAAGGAGATTATTTAGCAGATGAGAAGACTGTTAAGAAAATGCTTTCAGAGCAAAGACAAGAAAGTTTAGATTCTAAGATACTCACTGGGTTTGATATTAATGATTTAGAAAAAGAAACTTTAGAAGCTTACCGAAATGTTTTCTCTGCTCGCTCACCGAATCATCCCTTTCTTTCATTTGATTTAAAAGAATTTTTGAGAGCAATAGGTGCTTTTACTAAAGATAGAGAGACTAAAGAAGAAGGTTTAACCTTAGCTGGCTTACTTATGTTTGGTAAATTAAGATCTATTCTAGATGAATGCTCTAACTACATTCTCGATTATCAAGACAAGTCTGAATCTAATTCAGAGCATAGATGGATAGATCGCATTACTACAGACTTTACATGGACAGGTAATATTTATGATTTTTACCGCAAGACTTACACTAAATTGGTTTCAGACTTAAAAGTACCTTTTAAACTGGAAGGAAATATTCGAAAAGATGAAACACCAGTCCATGAAGCGATTAGAGAAACTTTAGTAAATTCTTTAATTCACTCAGATTATTACGGCTCTGTTTCTGTGCAAATTATTAAATACTCAGATAGCTTTGAATTTAGAAATCCTGGATTAATGCGCATACCAGCTGAAGAAGCTAAAAAAGGGGGGAACAGTGACTGTAGAAATCGTAATCTGCAAAAAATGTTCCAGTTTATTGGAGCAGGAGAGCAGGCTGGTTCAGGTATACCTAAGATCTATCAGAATTGGAGCCAACAGCATTGGAGACTACCAAAAATTTCTGAGAAATTTGAACCAGAGCAAACTTGCTTTGAACTAAAAATGGAAAATTTACTATCACCAGAGAGTTTAAAATTATTGCTTGAAATTTTTGGTGATTCATTTAAAGCTTTAAGCGACTTTGAAAGACTTATTTTGGTGGTAGCTGAAGCTGAAAAGTCTGTAGACCATAAAAGCTTAAAAAATATATCAGCTGAACACCCTGCTGATATATCTAAATACCTCAATAACCTTGTTAAAAAAGGATTCTTGATTTCTAGTGGTAGAGGTAGAGGTACTTCATATTCTATAAATATGAGCTCCCCAGATAAGGACTTGAACTCCCCAGATAAGGATTTGAACTCCCCAGATAAGGATTTGAACTCCCCAGATAAGGACTTGAACTCCCCAGATAAGGATTTGAACTCCCCTGTTCTGGAAGAAGATGAAAAGAGAATAACCCTAAGAATTAAAGGTAAACAGAGGCTTCACCAGGAAATTTTGGAAGAAATAGTAGTAGACTTATGTAGCCTGAGACAACAGAGTATAGATAAATTAGCAGGACTATTAGATAGAAATCCCAAGTATGTGAGGGAAACTATAATTAAAAATCTTTTGAAAATTGGGAAGTTAAATTTCCTTTACCCAAACGAAATAAACCACCCTAGACAAGCTTATATTGTTAAAGAAGAAAAAGACTAATGATCACAGAAACCGAATTAGAAGAAGAATATTGCTTACCGTGGTTTGAATCTCTAGGCTGGGAAACCATCAAAGAAATTGATATAGCACCAGACAGTAATAAGCGAGAGCGTGATAATTACAATGAAATTCTGTTGAAAAATACACTGAAATCATCACTCATACAAATCAATCCCCAAGTACCTTCTGAAACTATAGATGAAGTAATAGTAAAACTCACCAAACCAGAATCACTAGATTTGATTATTAACAATAAAGAGTTTCACAGACTGCTTTTAGAAGGAGTCGATGTTAAATATAAAATTGATGATGAAGTTGTTGAGGATATTCTTTTTCTAATCGATTTTGAAAATATTAATGCAAACTCTTTTAAAGTAGTAAATCAATTCACCATTAAAGGCTCAAAGCAACTCAGAAGACCAGATATTGTTTGCTTCATAAATGGTTTGCCGCTATTTGTCATTGAGCTAAAAAGCCCAAGTAAAGAAAAGACTGATATCTGGGAAGCATATAACCAATTACAAACTTATAAAGATGAAATCTCTGACTTATTTATCTTCAATGAAGCTCTAATAGTAAGTGATGGCTTTAATGCTAGATTGGGTTCATTAACTGCTAATGAAGAAAGGTTCACGCCATGGAAAGCTATCAAAAATGAACAGGACAAACCTGATAATCAGTGGCAATTAGAGACTTTAGTTAAAGGTTTTTTCGATAAGGAGTTACTTTTAGACTATGTCCGTTATTTCATTATCTTTGAAACTAATGAAGAAGCTAAAACTATCAAAAAAATAGCTGCATATCATCAATTTCATGCAGTGAGAGAAGCAGTAACTAGTACTTTGATTGCTTCAGGGGCTGAAGTGACGAGTAACTCTACTGCGATAACTACAGTAGAACATAACAGCAAAAAAGCTGGGGTGATTTGGCATACCCAAGGCTCTGGGAAAAGTATCTCAATGTGTTGCTATGCAGGTAAACTTATCAGACAGCCACAAATGAAGAACCCAACTTTAGTTATAGTGACTGATAGGAATGATTTAGATGGACAGCTTTACCAGACATTTTGTAATGCTCAAAGTTTATTGGGACAAAATCCTGTCCAAGCTGATAGTAGAGATAAATTAAGAGAGGCTTTAGCAGAAAGAGAAGCAGGAGGTATATTATTTACTACTATTCAAAAATTTGCATTACTCGCAAGTGAAGAAAAACACCCTTCACTGAATGATAGAGACAATATTGTCGTAATCTCAGACGAAGCACATCGAAGTCAATACGGCTTAAACGCGAAATTAGACTCTAAGACTGGATTCTACAAATATGGCTATGCCAAACATTTAAGAGATGCTATTCCTAATGCTTCATTTATAGGTTTTACTGGAACTCCGATATCATTTGACGATAAAGACACTAGAGCAGTATTTGGTGATTATATATCCATTTATGATATTAAAGACGCTGTCGAGGACGGTGCTACTGTTCCCATTTTTTATCAGCCTAGATTGATAAAGCTTGATCTTAATGATACGGATCTTAATGAATTTGAGTCTGAATTAGAAGAAATCCCGGAAGATGAGGAAGCTATAGAATCTAATGAAAAAGCAAAAATAAAATGGAGTAGGCTTGAAAAACTAGTTGGCTCTGAATCCAGGTTGAAAAGAGTCGCTAAAGATCTAATCGAGCATTATGAAGCTCGAGAAAAGACTATCACTGGTAAGGCGATGATAGTCACTATGAGTAGAGAAATATGTGTCAAGCTCTATGATGAGATCATAAATTTACACCCAGAATGGCACAGTGAAGATACCAAAAAAGGTGCGATTAAAGTTGTTATGACTGGCTCTGCTTCTGATGAAGCTCATTTACAAAAGCACGTCTATAACAAATCAACAAGAAAAGAACTTGAAGAAAGATTCAAGAACCCTAATGATTCACTTAAATTAGTAATTGTTAGAGATATGTGGTTAACGGGTTTTGACGCGCCTTCCTGCATGACTATGTATATAGACAAGCCTATGAAGGGACATAACTTGATGCAAGCAATTGCAAGAGTAAATAGAGTCTTCAAAGATAAACCTCATGGTCTTGTCGTTGACTACATAGGAATATTTAATCAGTTAAAAGAAGCATATAAAACTTATGCTGACTCAAAAGGTAAAGGTGAACCTACTCATGATATTGAAGCTGCTTTTACTGTATTAAAAGATAGACTAGAATCGATCAGAGCAATGTTCGCAAAGAATGCTAAGGCAGATGGATTTGATTATTCTGCATACAAAACAAAAGCTATTGATCTTCTGATTCCAGCTGCAAACTATATTCTAGGTTTAGACGATGGTAAGAAGCGTTTTCTTGATTTAATGCTTGCCGTTAACAAAGCAAATTCACTTTGCTCCACTCTAGATGAGGCTAAAGTGTTTAAAGAAGAAATCGCTTTTTTAAATACAGTAAAAGTTGCCATCATCAAACTTACCAATGTAGATACAAAAATCAAAGCTAAATCCAAAGACTCTACACTCCAGCAAATACTCAATAATGCTATTCAAGCAGATGAGGTTCAGGATCTCTATGGATTATGTGGGATAAATAAGCCTGACATTAGTTTGCTCGATGAAAAGTTTCTTCAGGAAGTAAAGGAAATGCCTCATAAAAACCTTGCTGTAGAGCTTTTAGAGAAATTACTTGCAGATCATATCAAAGCTAAACTAAAAAATAATGTCATTAAAGAAAAGAAATATAGTGATAGGCTTAAAGAAACTTTGAAAAGATATCACGAAGGTTTTATTAGTAATCTAAAAGCTCTTGAAGAATTAATGGCGATGGCTAAAGACTGCTCAGAAGATGCAAGCTACGCTGAATCTATCGGACTTACTGATGATGAACTTGCTTTCTTTGATGCTTTAAATGAAAATGCAAGTGCTCAAGATCTTGGGGATGAAACACTTAAATTAATCGCAAGAGAAATTACAGAGATGCTTCGTAAATCTACTACCGTTGACTGGCAAAAAAGAGAAAGTATTAGATCTAGCTTAAGAATTATAGTTAGAAGAACTCTTCAAAAATACGGCTATCCGCCTGATAAAAGAGATGATGCGATTGATCTTGTGATGAACCAAGCTGAAGCTTTAGCTAATGATTGGAGTGCTGAGTAGTTTATCAACTCAGGCAAATCCCCTCAAAAATCTCCCCATACTTCTTAGCAAGCTTCTGTACCAGCTCCTGCGGAGCTGGCGGTAAAACCTCATCTTTATAAGGATCACAATTCTCTTTAAACCAAATCCTTAAAAACTCTTTATCAAAAGCTTCTGGCTCTTCTCCCTTACTAAAACGGTCTGCGTAAGTAGCTAAGCGCCAAAACCTAGAAGAATCGGGTGTATGAATTTCATCAATGAGTGTTAATTTATTATTCTCATCTAAACCAAATTCATATTTAGTATCCACCAGAATCCAGCCTTTAGCTTTAGCAATATCTTGTCCGCGCTGAAAAAGTTTCAGCGCGATATCTTTTATCTGCGCGGCTAAAGCCGCGCCAATAATCTCACGCTCTATAATTTCTTTAAAACTAATATTCTCATCCCCTGAGTTTGATTTAGTGCTAGGCGTGACTAGAGGTTCTTGAAGCTTTTGATTTTTTTTAAGTCCTTCTCCTAGCTTGAAATCACCAAAGTCTCTTTGACCATTTTTATAGTTAGTCCAGAGTGAAGTACTGGTTATGCCAGTTATATAGCCCCTAACTATAATCTCTATAGGAATAACTTTACATTTTTTTGCGATAAGAGTTTTTTCATCAGGGTATTCTAGGGCGTGGTTGGGGATTATATCTTCTGTATTTTCAAACCAGAATTTAGACATTAAATTTAAGATTTTACCTTTTCCTGGAACTTCTGCAATTATACGATCAAATGAAGAGTGTCTGTCACTCGCTAGCAAAGCAAGTTTATCTCCTAAATCGTAAATATCTCTTACTTTTCCTTTTGTGTCAGGGTTTCTTTTAGACAGTTCATTTAGTACAGTGTTCATTGCTTTATTATTAGTTTATATCTACTTTTCTATCACCTGATTTTACATAACCGATAAGATAAGCTTTATGATCAGACTCATTGTTTATCATCTTTAACGTATGTGTGGCAATTGATTCTGGCACCATTATGCATAACCCTATACCCATATTAAAGACTTTATGCATCTCTCTTTCATTTACTGATCCTAGTTTCTCAATGAGCTTGAAAATAGGAAGAATTTCCCATGAATCTCTTTGAATTTTGATACTTAAATTATCAGGTAGTATCCTTATTAAATTTTCATAGAATCCGCCTCCAGTAATATGAGACATACCATTTATTTTAATTCCTGAGTCTAAAATTTTATGAATGATTTTACTGTAACTTAGATGTGGTTTTAACAGTACTTCACCTAGATTTTCTTCACCTAGTTCTTCAAATTTACTTTCTACTTTAAAGTCATTATCAGAGAAAAATATTTTTCTAGCAAGTGAGTAACCATTAGTGTGAAGTCCATTGGAAGCTAAGCCGATGATGATATCTCCTTTTGAGATGTTTTCACCTGTAATAATCTTTGATTTTTCAACTACACCTGTTATCGTTCCTGCTATATCGTGTTGCCCAGGAAGGTATGTACCTGGCATTTCAGCTGTTTCTCCACCAACTAAAGCCATATTACTTTCTTTGCATGCATCTGCCATTCCAGAAACCATTTCAGCAACTATCTCTGGATTTAATTTTTCATTAGCTACATAGTCTAAAAAAGTAAGTGGTCTTGCTCCCATTACTAAAATGTCATTAATACTATGGTTTACAATATCCTGTCCAACGCCATAAAAGCTCTGAGCCATTTCTGCAACTATAAGCTTAGTACCGACACCATCTATGCTTTGAACTAGAACTGGTTCATCGTAGTTGTTAATGATTTCTTTTAGGTCGAATAAAGCTCCAAACGAGCCTATTCCAGTAAGTACTGATGAATTATGAGTTTCAGCTACTTTAGATTTAATGAGATTTACTGTTTTATTTCCTGCATCAATGTCGACACCAGCGCTTGCGTAACTAGACATTAATTTGCTCCTTACTAATGTTCTTTGATTTTATTTCAACTTTCTCTTTTAGACTCTCTTTGAAACTTATAATTTTTTCTTGAATATTTTTATGCTCTGCTCCTAGGATTTGAGCTGCAAGTATTCCAGCATTTTTCGCTCCATTAACTGCGACCGTAGCTACAGGAACACCTGCTGGCATCTGGACTATAGAAAGCAGTGAATCTATTCCTTGAATACTGTTTCTAGAAAGAATTGGTACACCGATTATTGGTAGTGGGCTTATAGCCGCTATCATGCCGGGTAAGTGTGCGGCGCCTCCGGCGCCAGCAATAATAACTTTAATTCCTCTTTTATGAGCTTCTTTACTATAATTAAAAAGCTTTTCTGGAGTACGATGAGCTGAAACTATGTCTAGTTCATATTCGATGCCTAGTTCTTGAAGGAATTTGGATGCTTCTTCCATTACAGGTAAGTCAGAATCTGAGCCCATGACTATCGATACTAGTGGCTTGTCTGGCATTTTATAATTTTAGCATTTAGTATTTCGTTTACGATGCTAAAATACAAGATATGTCTAAAAAAATCTTAGTACTTGGATCTGGTGGTAGAGAAGATGCGATCGCTTGGAAGTTATCCTTATCTGAAAAAGTTTCTAAGATTTACGTTGCTCCTGGGAATGGTGGAACGGCATCTTTAAATAAATGTTCTAATCTTGATATTCCATTAAAAAAAGAATCTTTTTTTAAATTAATAGATTTTGCTAAAGTTGAAGATATTGATCTTACCATTGTTGGTCCTGATGATGCTTTAGCAGATGGAATTGTTGATCTTTTTGAAGAAGCTGGATTAAAAGTTTTTGGACCTAATTATAAAGCTGCTGAAATTGAATCATCTAAAGCCTTTTCTAAAGAGTTAATGCGAAAGGCTAATATTCCTACAGCAGCCTATGAAGTTTTTTCTGATTATGAAAGTGCTTGTGCTTATGTAAAAGATCAGGGTAAATACCCGGTTGTAGTAAAAGCAAGTGGACTTGCTTTAGGTAAAGGTGTGAATATTTGCCAGACTGAAAAAGAAGCTATGGATTTTATTCAAAAAATCTTTATTGATAAAATTTTTGGTAAAGCTGGTAATGAAGTGCTTATAGAAGAGTTTCTTAAAGGTCATGAAATTTCTATTCATGCATTCTGTGATGGTAAATCTGCGATGTTGTTCCCTGCAGCTCAGGATCATAAAGCTATTTACGAAAATGATCAAGGTCCTAACACTGGTGGTATGGGAACTATTGCGCCTCTTCCATGGCTTAACTCTGATGTATTAATAGAAGTTTCTCAAACTATAGTTTTACCTATCTTAAAAGCTATGGCTGATGAGGGCAGAATTTTTAAAGGTTTACTTTACCCTGGTTTAATAATGACAGATGAAGGACCTAAAGTTCTTGAGTTTAATGCTAGGTTTGGTGACCCCGAAACTCAGTCCTATATGAGACTTTTAGAGTCAGACCTTTTTGATATTTTAGAAGCTTGCGCTGATTCAAGATTAGAAGAAATTGATCTACAGTGGTCTCAAGAATCTGTAGCTACTGTAATTTTAGCTTCTGATGGTTATCCTAAATCTTACGAAAAGGGTTTTGAAATTAGTGGAATTTCAGAAGCGGAAGAGATTGAAGGTGTTACAGTTTTTCACGCTGGTACTTTAATTTCAGATGATGGTAAATTAGTAACGAATGGTGGTAGAGTTCTTGCTGTATCAGCTTTAGCTGAAAATTTAGAAACTGCTATTGAAAAAGCTTATTTTGCTGCTGACAAAATCGACTTTAAGGGTAAATATATAAGAAGAGATATCGGCGCTAAAGCTTTAAAGTTCGAAGCAATAGAACTCAAAGTATAAATGAGAAATAAAATAGGAATTATCGGTGGTGGTCAGTTAGGACGAATGTTAAGTCTAGCAGCTAAACCCTTAGGTTATGAAGTTATAATTTTAGACCCTATAGAAAATTGTCCAGCAGCTCAAGTTGCTGATAAGCATATAGTTGCTAGCTTTAAGGATAAAAAACCTGTTCTTCAATTAGCAGAAGAAGTTGATTATTTAACTTATGAAATTGAGTCTGCAAATACAGATGCTTTAGAAGAAATTTATAACTCTCATACCAGTACTGGTAATGTAATGATTTACCCTTTTCCTAAATCATTAGAGATGATCCGTGATAAGTTTTTACAAAAAGAACTATTAAAAAAATACCACATACCTGTTAGTGACTGTAAAGCTATTAATACTCGTAAGGATATTCTAGATTTTGCTCATAGCTACTCTTATCCGTTTATGCTTAAAGCACGTCTGAATGCTTATGATGGCAAAGGTAATGCTTTAATAACTTGTGCTGGTGATATAGATACAGCTTTAATTAACTTAGGGGCAAGTAAATCCTCAGGTTCTAGTTTAGATAAAGTTTTTGATTTTGATTTTTCAAATCTTTACTTAGAAGCTCATGTTAATTTTGTAAAAGAACTTGCTATTGTTGCTGCTCGTGATCAAGACACTAATTATCTTAGTTACCCTATTGTGGAAACCATCCAATTAAATAATATTTGCCATTTTGTTACTGCTCCAGCTTTAGTCTCAAAGAGTGTTGAAGATGAAATGAATATCATTGCTAAAAAAATTGGCGAAATCTTAGATTATGTAGGTGTTTTTGCGGTTGAGTTCTTTTTAGGTGATTCAGGTGAAGTTCTTGTAAATGAGATTGCTCCTAGGGTTCATAATTCTGGTCACTTTACTATAGATGCTTGTAAGACCTCTCAGTTCGAACAACATATTAGAGCTATTACTGCTATTCCCCTTGGAAAAACTGATTTAATTAGTCCTGCGGCTATGGCTAATCTTTTAGCTGATAGTCATGCTCCCCTTAATATTTATGGTAGAGATAGGCTTTTAGCTATGGATAATACTTATCTTCATATTTATGGAAAAGATAGCTGTAAACCTGAAAGAAAGATGGGTCACATAACATGCCTAGATTCAAACTTACAACAAGCTTTTGAAAATGTAAAGCGTGCTAAGGATATAATAAAACTAAATTCACACGAGGATCATTAATGCTAATCAATTCCTTTCTTAGGAATATTGTTTTCAGTGTGCCAGAAATCTCAGTAGAATCTGTACCTGTAGACGATATTCCTTTATCTGATAAAGTTACTGCAAATAAAACAATTCCAAAAGAAGAAAATTTAAGCAACAGTAGTGAAGACTTTTACCAATTCGCGGAAATGAAAGATATCACATCTAAGTTATCTCCTAATAACCCTTCGCTTTATAAAGTTTTTGCAGATGAGTATATTCCTAATTTTTTTCAGTTATCAGCTAATAATCAATCTATGTTAAAGGATGAATTTCGAATTTTATTAGAGGATTTGATCCCATTAAAGCATTATAGGCTAGATGAACACGTTTATGTCGCAATTGAAGCTGCACTTTATGAAAGGATTAAATCTAATAAAGAACTTAGTAAAAAGTCGGATGACTATAATAATGATCCTGATCTTAATTCAGATAAATTGATACTTTCAAGAATTAAATCAGAACTGTCTCTTCTAGGTATTGAAAATTTTCCGATTTTAACTGTTTACCTGGTAAAGAATGCTTTAGATTCATCACTGAATTTAGCTATTTTAATTAATCAAGATCTGAAAGAACTTAAAGATCAAGAAAAACTTATTGAGCAAGAAGACTCTGATCACAAGAAACTCAGTATAAATAAGTACTTTCAATTAAAAAATAATATTGAGCTCGATCTAATATTAAGAAATATATCAGATTTTATCAAGAAACTAGATACTCTTACTGCTATTCCAGATGAATATAATCAGCATGATATTTCCTCTTTTATACGAAATCAAAATTCTATTAACACTAGCCTTTTTACACTCTTATTTTATTTACCTCGTGATAATGAAGCATTTAATCAAACAATTTCTGATCGAAAGAAACAGGTGCAAGCTTTATTGAATAGTGATAAATTAGATTTTTCTGCTAAGGAACTTTTACTTAATCAAGATTTGTTTCCTGAACTAGAGTTGTCTTTTGATAAAGAGATTGATTTTGATATGAATACTTTTGTAAGGAATCCGTCAGCATATTTAAAACAATATTTTAATACTATAGAAAAATATATGAAAAATGTTTCCATTGATAATCAAAGAAGAATTTATAATACTTTAAAATCTCTTTACGCTGAGTCTCATTTGATTTTAGATAAAAATACTCGTTTTCGTTTCTTTGCTGCTATTGTTAATGTCACACCTTTAGCGCTAAACGAATTGATTAATAA